>NZ_JFJV02000083.1:4065-47933 GCF_000611145.1 Cupriavidus sp. SK-3
GAGCCGCTTGCCCATTCGCTTGATCAGGTCATCACCACATTGCAGAGCGACAAGGATCGCAAGGCCCTGGTGGAGCAGTTGCAGACGCTGCGCCAGGGTGTCGATGCGGCCAGCGCGGCGTCGGCGCCGCAGCCGGGCCTGCTCGGGGCGATTGCCGAAGCGGTGGACCACCTCGACGCGACACTGGGCAAGGACAAGGGGCCATGGCATTACTGGCGCTGGCGGATCGATTTCGCCGGCGAGGAGTGGCAGGCCGCGCTGACCGTCAACGGGACCCGCTCGCCGTGGCAATCGGCGCGGGAGTTCGGCACGGTGCTCTCGGCCTGGTTCCTGGCCGGATGGCTGCTGCTGGCGGTCGTCAGGCGGGTGCGCCACCGGCGCATCCGGCCGGCCGTGCACCACGAGTTGCCGACAGTGCCGTCCTGGATGGACGTCGGGCTGTACATGTTGCGCAGGGTGGCGCCGTGGGTCGCGGCCTTCGTCCTGGCGATGCTGCTCTCCAGCAGCATGTTCGAGCGTTCGCCCGCCAGCGTGGCCGGCATGGTGATCGCCTATTCGGTGGTCGCGGGAGCCGTGATGGGTGCCGTGTGCCAGGTCATCTTCGCGCTGTTCAGGTCCGCGCATCGCGCCCACGCGGTGCATGACCTGCTGCTGCACTCGCGCGGGCTGCTGTTCGCCACCGGCGTCCTGGCGGCACTGGGCGACGTCACCAACGACGCCCGGGTGATCGCCTCGCTTGGCACCAACCTCTCGGCGCTGATCTCCACCGTGGCCAATATCGCCGCGGCGCTGCTGATCGGCTGTTTCACGCTGCGCTTTCGCCGGCAGATCGGGCAGATCATCAGCAACCGGCCGCTCGCCTTCCGCCAGGAACATCCCGCCGTCATGGATCTGTTGCGCCTGGTGGGCTCGACCTGGCACCTGCCGGTGCTGGCGGTGGTGGTGGCCTCGGTGGCCGGCACGGTGCTGGCCACCGGCCACGCCGACATCTTCCTGCGGCGCACGGTGGGCTCGGTAGCGTTGTTCGTCGCCGCGCTGCTGCTGACGCTCATCACCGGCCGCTCGCCCAAGGCCGCGCACCGCGCGCCACGCTTTCGCGACCGCCAGCGCTCGGTCTACCTGGCGCGTTTCGGACGCTTCGCCGTGGCGCTGGTGCGGGTGGTGATCTGGTTCGCCTACTTCGAGCTGGCCAGCCGCATCTGGGGCATATCGCTGCTCTCGCTGATTGAATCGACACCTGTCGCCAAGCGCATCGGCGAGGCGGTGTTCAGCGTGACCAGCACGGTGCTGCTGTCCTGGCTGCTGTGGCTGCTGATCGATACAGCCATCACGCAGACACTGACGCCTGCTTACGGGCGCGGGCAGGAGCCCAGCCTGCGGGCCAAGACCATCCTGCCGCTGGTACGCAATGCCTTGTTCGTGGCGCTGCTGGTCATCACGCTGATCGTGGTGCTGGCCAACCTCGGTGTCAATGTGACGCCGCTGCTGGCCGGCGCCGGCGTGGTCGGCCTGGCGATCGGCTTCGGCGCGCAGAGCCTGGTGCAGGACCTGATCACCGGATTGTTTATCGTGGTGGAAGACTCCATCGCGATCGGCGATTCGGTGGAACTGCCCGACCATGCCGGCACGGTGGAGGCCATGACCATCCGCACCGTGAAGCTGCGCGACGGCAAGGGCGCGCTCCACGTGCTGCCGTACAGCCAGATCAAGGCCATCAAGAACATGTCGCGCGGCTATGCCTATGCCGTGTTCAACATCGGCGTGGCCTATGGCAGCGATCTCGATCGCGCCATCGAACTGATCCGCGAGACCGGCAACGAGGTAGCGCGCGATTTCCGTTACGCCCGCAACCTGCTGTCCGGCCTCGATATCCTTGGCCTCGATCGCTTCGACCCTGGCGGGTCGGTGGTGCTGGCCCAGTTCAAGACCCGGCCGCTGACCCAGGCGGAAATCACGCGCGCCTTCAACCTCCGGCTCAAACGCAAGTTTGACCAGCATGGCATCAGCATGGCCACCCAACGGGTGACGGTGCAGGTCGAAAGCGGAACACTCGCCGCTGGCCAGGCAGTTCAGGCCGATGACCTGGCGGCTGGCGCCGCCGCCGCCCGCGCGCCAGGCGCGCCCCCCCCCCCCCCCCCCCCCCCCCGGNNNNCCGCCGGCTGAGCCCGCGGCGGGATGCACAAGACGCACGCAGAAACGGGTACACCTTGCCGGCCCGTGTGTCGGTCGGCGGCATTTCAGCGCTGAAATATTTTGAAATAATCGGCAAAACAATTGCTTATACAACACTGCCGTTTGCGAAGTTATGCTCGGATGCGCATAATGCCGCCAGCGGTAATGCAGAGAAACGGCGCCCTGTAAAACGGGCGACCCGATCCTGTCCGGTGGCGCACGCCAGATCGGAGCCGGCCATCGCGAGCCAGCCGTACCAGCTAGCCAGGAAAAAGCGCAAAGCGGAATCGGGCGAAAGCCACCGGGGAGAAAAACAATATGGGCCACCATCCATCGGCGGACGAAGACTTCCATCGTCTGATCGATTCGATCTATGAGTCGGCGCTTGATGTCACCGCCATGCCTGCCGCGCTTGGTCTCTTCTCCAGCTACACCGACACCGACAGCCCGCATTACCTGGTATGGGACAAGTTGTCCGGGCAGGCGCGCCTCGGCGTCACCCCGCACGGCTGCTTCTCGGCGCAAGGCACTCATGTCCCGGAGGGCCTGCACGCGCTGGCGAACCTGCCGGCGCGCACGCTCGCCGTCGCCCACGCGGGCGACGGCGAGGACGAAGCACCCTGGCGAGCGCCGGCGCATGGCGCCGACCTGGAGCAAGGCATCCGCCTGCTCGATACCGCCGAGGTCTGCGTGCTGATGGGCGGCACCAGCCGCGACGGCCGGCAGGGCGCCGGATTCGGTGGCACGGACGCCTCGGCCTGCCGCAGCCGGCGTCTGGCGCGCGTGCTGCCGCACTGGGCACGCGCCGCGCGCATGCAGCAGCGCAACTTCGAACTGAGCGGCCTGGCCGCCCTTGGCCTGGCCGGGCTCGATTCGCTCGACTTCGGCGTGATGGTGCTGCAGGCCGACATGCGTGTGCGCTACGCCAATATCTGGGCCGAAGCGCTGGTGCAGGCCGACAGCCAGCTGGCGCTGGAAAACGGTGTGCTCACCGCCCACGATCCCAACCTGCACGTCACGCTGCACAAGCTGCTGGAGCGCGCCATGCATCCCCGCAGTGGCGAGGCGGCGGCCGGCTCGTGGATGCATATCACTTCGGGCGGCCAGCCCGTGCCCATCATCGTGCTGCCGCTGGTGGCGCGCCAGCCGGTGGAAGGCCCGTGGCAACTGCCGTTCGCCATGGTGCTGATGGGCAACTCGGAATCGCGCTCGGTGCTCGACACCTCGGTGCTGACCTCGCTGTTCGGCCTGTCGCGCAAGGAAAGCATCGTCGCCATCCGCCTTGCGGCCGGCGAAACCCTCAACGAAATCGCCGAACGCGAGTTTATTTCTCCGCATACGGTACGCGTGCATATCCGCGACATCCTGCGCAAGACCGGCACCCACCGCCAAAGCGAACTGGTGCGCCTGCTCCACCTGCTGCCAGGGGTGGCGCTGGAACGCGCCGGCACGCCGCGTGGCGGCCGGGCGTCCATCTGATCCAGGCCACGAGCCCGGCCTAGCCGGCCGCGGCGCGAGCTACCTCCAGCAGGCGCTGCACCTGGCGATCGTCGCTGTCGGTGGGCGTGGCCAGCGCAATGCCGATGCGCGCGGCCGGCCGCGGACTGGTCAGCCGCAGGAAACGCACGCGCCGGTTGGTATAGCGCGCCGCCACGCTGGGCACCAGCGCCACCCCCAGGCCGCTCTCCACCAGGCTGACGATGGTCTGCACCTGCACCGCCTCTTGCGTCACACGCGGCACGAAGCCCGCTTGCTGGCAAAGCATCATGGCCACCGCCTGGAGGTTTGGCACATCCGCGATCGGATGCATGATGAAGGGCTCGCCGGCGAGTGCCTTGAGCGCGATCGCATCGCTCGCGGCAAAGCGGCTGTCGGCCGGCACCGCGGCCACGAATTCGTCGGTCTCCAGCGGCATGAGCGTATACCCGCCACTGCTCAGGATGGGAAAGCGCACCAGCCCGGCATCGAGCTGATGGCGCTCCAGCCGGTCCAGGATCGCCGCCGAGGTGGATTCATGCAGGATCAGCTCGATGCCAGGGTGGGCCGCGCGGAACGCCGGGATCAGCCTGGGCAGCAAGGCATAGGTAGCCGATCCGACAAAGCCCACGCGCAACGCGCCGCGTTCGCCATGCGCCGCGGCCAGCGCCGCCGCACGCGCCTGGGCCACGTGGAACAGCGCGCGCCGGGCATCGTGCAGCGCGGCCTCGCCGGCCTGGGTCAGCCGCACCCCGCGCGACGTGCGCACGAACAGCGCCGTGCCGAGCGAATCCTCCAGCTTGCGGATCGAAATGGATAGTGGCGGCTGCGCCATGTGCAGGCGCTCGGCCGCGCGATGGAAGTTCCCGGTCTCGGCCAGGGCAACGAACTGCTGAAGTTGACGAAGGTCCACGTTGATATCCGCTGAATATCGGATCCTAAAAATCTAATATTAGACGCAAACGATTGCCCTGTTTCACCCTGTGACCATCGGAATTCGCACGGCCACACCCGGCCGCAAGCGGCAACCGGCACAAGAACAGACAGGAGACCTCCAGGCATGTTGCCCCTCTCAGGCATCCGCGTGATCGACCTATCCACGGTCGTGATGGGCCCGTACGCCAGCCAGTGGCTGGCCGACCTCGGCGCCGAAGTGATCAAGGTGGAACCCCCCGAAGGCGATTCCACGCGGCGCACCGGCCCCGCCGCCGAAGACGGCATGTCGGCCATCTTCCTGGGCGTGAACCGCAGCAAGAAGAGCGTGGTGCTCAATCTCAAGCTGCCCGCGGCCCGGGCCGCGCTGGAGCGCCTGCTGGCGAGCGCCGATGTGTTCATGCACAGCATGCGCCCGCAGAAGCTGGGCGGTCTGGGACTGGAACCCGCCGCCGTGATGGCGCGCCATCCGCGCCTGGTCTACGTCAGCTTGCTGGGCTTTGCCGAGGATGGTCCCTATGGCGGCCGCCCGGCCTACGACGACATCATCCAGGGCTTGTCCGGCAACGCCGCGCTGATGGCGGCGCAAACCGGCACTGTGCGCTATTTCCCCACCATCGCGGCCGACAAGACCAGTGGCCTGGTGGCGGCGCTGTCGATCTCGGCCGCCCTTGCCGGGCGCGAGCGCCAGGGCGGCAAGGGCGCGCTGGTGGAAGTGCCGATGTTCGAGTCGATGGTGGCCTTCAACCTGGTTGAACATCTGTACGGCCAGCATTTCGAACCGCCGCGCGGGCCTGTCGGCTATCCGCGCGTGCTGGCGCCACTGCGCCGGCCTTACCAGACCGCCGACGGCCACGTCTGCATGATGCCGTACACCGATGCGCACTGGCGTGACTTCTTTACCGCCGCGGGCCGTCCCGAGCTGGCGGCCGACGCGCGTTTCGCCGGCATCGCCGCGCGCACGCAGCATATCGAAACGCTGTACGAACTGACCGGCGAAATCGTGCGCGCGCGCACCACCGACGCCTGGCTGGCGCTGTGCGAAACGCTGCAGATCCCGGTCGCGCGCGTCAACCAGCTCGCCGAACTGGTGGACGACCCGCACCTGCGCGCCACCGGCTTCTTCGACATGCTGGACGACCCGGCCATGGGCACGCTGCGCTTTCCCGGCGCGCCGGTGCGGTTCGACGGCGAACGCGCGGCGCCGGCACTGCCGCCGCGCCTGGGGGAGCACACCCGCGGACTGCTCGGCGAGGCGGGCCTGACCACCCAGCAGATCGACGAGCTGGGACGGGACGGCGCAGCCTTTTGCGCGCCCCCGGCCGCCGACGCCTAACCCCTGCCCCATTCCCGCTCCTAACATAAAGGAAGCCGGCCGCCGATGGCGGCCCTCACCAGGAGACGCCGTGCCCCATACCCAACTTCCCCGCCTCGGCCAGGGCTTTTATTGGCAGGACATCAAGGAGGGCCAGGCCTTCCAGACCTTTCGCCGCACCGTGACCGAGACCGACCTGGTCAACTTCATCTCGGTCACCGGCATGCTGGAGGCCATCTTTATCGAAGCGGGCTACGACGGCGGCGCCATTCATGGCCGGCCCGTGCCCGCCGCGCTGACCTACGCGATGATCGAGGGCTTCATCCTGCAGACCATGATCCAGGGCACCGGGCTGGCCATGCTGGAACTGACCCAGAAGATCCTGGCCCCGGTGGTGGTAGGCGACACGATCTGGGCCACCGTCACCGTGACGGGCATCCGCCCGACCTCGCGCAACGGCCGCGCCGTGGTGGACTCGGACATCGAGGTCTTTAACCAGCGCCATGAACGTGTCATGACCTATTCCGCCCGGCGCCTGCTGGCCGGCCGTTAGCCCGTTGGCTCAGTTAGCCGGCGGCGCAAGCCGCCAACACCGGAGGAGACTACATGCCAGGACAAGGCAAGAAGAACGACAAGACCGACAAGACCGATAAAACGACCAGCGTGGCGATTGGCCGCCGCAGCCGCCGGCTCGCCCTGCTGGCCCCCGCGATCCTGGTGCTCGGCGCATTCGCAACCCCCGCCCGCGCCGCCGGCTATCCAGCCCACCCCGTCAAGCTGGTGGTGCCGTTTCCGCCGGGCGGGCCCACCGACCTGGTGTCGCGCGTCATCGCCAGGAAGATGTCGGAGGAACTGGGCCAGCAGGTGATCGTGGACAACCGGCCCGGCGCCAATGGCAATATCGCCGCGGAGCTGGTCGCCAAATCGCCGGCCGATGGCTACACGGTGCTCTACAACACCTCGTCGATCGCGCTGAGCCCGGCGTTGTACAAGCATCTGTCCTACGACGTGCAGCGCGACTTCGCCCCGGTGGCGATGACGGCGATGGTGCCGCTGGTGCTGGAGGTCAACGCCCAGGTGCCGGCCTCCAACCTGGCCGAGTTCATCCAGTACCTGAAGGCCAACCCCGGCAAGCTGACCTACGGCTCGGCCGGCAACGGCAACGTGACCCACCTCGCGGCCTTCCTGTTCCTGCAGGCCAACGGCCTGTCGGCGGTGCACGCGCCCTACAAGGGCAGCGCGCCGGCGCTGACCGACCTGGCCGGCGGCCAGGTGCAGTTCATGGCCGACACCATCAACTCCTCGCTGCCGTTTATCCGCGACAAGCGCATGAAGGCGCTCGCGGTGACCAGCATCACGCGCAGCGCGCAGCTGCCCGATGTGCCGACCGTGGCCGAGACCGTGATGCCGGGCTTCGAGGTGGGCGCCTGGCAAGGCATGCTGGTGCCGGCCAGGACGCCGCCCGAGATCGTGCAAAAGCTCAATGCCGCCACGCTCAGGGCCCTGGCCGCGCCGGACGTGCGCGCCAGCCTGGCCGCGCAGGGCGCCGAGCCGCGCGGCAACAGCCCCGAAGCCTACGGGAAGTACCTGGCGCAGGAAATCACGCGCTGGCAAAAGGTGGTGAAGGACTCCGGCGTGACGCTGGAATGATCCGCCCCTTCCCCATCGCGCGCACCGCCTGTCACGGAGAACCGTCTTGACTTCCCTGCTGAGTACCTTCCAGCTCACCGCCCTGCCACCGGCGGCTGCCGCCTTCCGGCGCGAGGTGAAAGCCTTCCTCGCCGAACATCTGCCCGAACTGCCGCCCGAGAAGCGCGCGCGCTCCTGGATGGGCTTCAACGCCGGTTTCAGCCGCGCGCTCGCGGGCCGCGGCTGGGTGGGCATCACCTTGCCCGCGCAATACGGCGGCGCCGGACTCGATCCGTTCTCGCGCTTCGTGCTGGTGGAGGAACTGCTGGCCTGCGGCGCCCCGGTTTCGGCCCACTGGATTGCCGACCGCCAGAGCGGGCCGCTGATCCTGCGCTACGGCAGCGACGAGCAGAAGGCCTTCTACCTGCCCCGCATCTGCAAGGGCGAGGCCTTCTTCTGCATCGGCATGAGCGAGCCCAACTCCGGCTCCGACCTCGCCAGCGTCGCCACCCGCGCCGTGCCCGAGCCGGACGGCGGCTGGCGCCTGAACGGCCGCAAGATCTGGACGACCAATGCCGACCGCTGCCACTACATGCTGGCGCTGGTGCGCACCTCCGGCAATGCCGAGGACCGCCAGCGCGGGTTGTCGCAGGTCATCGTCGACCTGTCCGCGCCAGGCGTCACGGTGCGCCCGATCCATGACCTGGCGGGCGATGCGCACTTCTCCGAAGTCAGCTTCGAGGACGTGATGCTGCCCGCGCAGGCACTGGTCGGCCGCGAAGGCAGCGGCTGGGAACAGGTCAACGCGGAACTGGCCTTCGAGCGCAGCGGGCCCGAGCGGCTGTATTCCAGCGTGGTGCTGCTCGATACCTGGATCGCGGCGCTGCGGCGCGTGCCGGAGGCGCGGCGCGACACCGTCACCATCGGCCGGCTGGCGGCCAGGCTGGCGGTGCTGCGCGCCATGTCGCTGGCGGTCACCGCCCGGCTCGCCGCTGGTGAAAGCCCGGTGGTGGAAGCCGCGCTGGTCAAGGACCTTGGCACGGAGTTCGAGCAGTCCATCCCCGCGCTGGCCGAAGCCGCGCTGGGCGCCGACCCGCAACTCGCCGCCGATCCCGGCCTGTACCGCACCCTGGCCTATGTCAGCCAGGTCGCGCCGTCCTATTCGCTGCGCGGTGGCACGCGCGAGATCCTGCGCGGCATGATCGCCCGGGGCCTAGGCCTGCGCTGAACCGGAGTTCCAACATGCATAACGCTTACTCGGACGCGCTCGATACCGTGCTGCGCGACTGCTGCACGCCCGCCGCAGTCCGCGCCGTGGAACGCGGCGACGATCACCAGCCGCTATGGCAGGCGCTGCAGGACAGCGGCTTTGCCGACTGCCTGCTGCCGGAGGACGCCGGCGGCGCCGGCCTGCCGCTGGACGAACTGGCGCCGGTGTTGTTTACGCTGGGCCGTCATGCGGTGCCCTTGCCGCTGGGCCAGACACTGTTCGCCCGCGCGCTGCTGCATGCCGCCGGGCTGGCGGTGCCGCCCGAGCCCATCGCGCTCGCGAGCTTCGACAGCGGCGCGGATACCGCGCCGGTACCCGGGGGCGCGCAGGCTGCGTGGTTCCTGGTGCAGGAAGACACGCGCTGCGTGCTGCTGCCGCGCGCCCAGGCACAGGCCAGCGCGACCGGTGTCCATGCGGACCTGGCCGTGAGCCTGCCGCGCCCCGCGCGCGATGGCTTGCCCGCCTTCACGCTGCCGGCCGGTGCCCTGCGCCAGACCGGCGCCTGCCTGCATGCCGCGCAACTGGCTGGCGCGATGTCGCATGTGTTCGAGATGACGCTGCAATATGCCAACGACCGCCAGCAGTTCGGCCGCGCCATTGGCAAGTTCCAGGCCATCCAGCACCAGATCAGCATCATGGCCGAACACGTCACCGCCGCGCGCATGGCCGCGCAGATCGCCTGCGCCGCCGGTGGCTGGCGGCCGGACCCGCTGCGCGCAGCCATCGGCAAGCTCAACGCCAGCGAGGCCGTCACGCCAGTGGCTGCCATCGCGCATGCCGTGCACGGCGCCATCGGCATCACCGAGGAATACGACCTGCAACTCTATACGCGCCGCCTGCATGCCTGGCGGCTGGCGGACGGGTCGGAAACGTACTGGGGGCGGGTGGTGGGTGAACTGGTGTGCGGCCAGGCCGGGCCAGGGGTGGTGGATACGGTGCGTGGCTGGAGTACCGATGCGGCCTGAACCGTAGAGCCGGCCAAACCGGCCTAACCGGCTTCCGGCTCGCGCTGCAGCAGGCCCCAGCACAGGCGAACGAGTTCGTCCTCCAGCGCAGGGCTGCCGAGCAGGGGCGAGCGCTCCAGCGAGGCCGCCCGCACCACACCGAACAAGGCGCGGGTCAGCGCAAACATCTGGGCCGGGGCAGGCACCCGCAGCGCGCCCATGCCGAGCGCCTGCAGTTGCGCGCCGATCCGTTCGCTGGCCATGCGCAGCGCCGCCACGGCGTCTTCGTCGCGGTCGTGGCGCCAGGCCAGGCGGGCCAGCGCGCGGGTGTGGTCATCGTACCCGCCGAAACTGAGCACATAAGCCTGTACATAGGCGCGCAGCGCGGCGCGGGCGGCTTCCTTCCCGGGCATGCCCGCCGTGGCCGGCATCGCCGCCATGCGCTCGGCCAGCATCGCTTCCAGCGCGAGCATCGCGGCGTCGCGCTGTTGCTCGATCAAGGCCCGGAGGATGGCCGCGCGGTCGGCGAAGTACTGGTAGAGCGAGCCGACCGATACGCCCGCCAGGGCGGCGATCTGCTCGGTGGTGGGTTCGGGCTGGCCACGCATCTCGCGTTCCGCGAACAATTTAACCGCGGCCTGCAGGATGGCTTGCACGGTATGTTGCGCGCGCTGCTGCGAGGGCTGGCGGCGCTTGGGCGGTTCGGTGGCGGCGGGCATGATGGAATCTGAGCGGAAAGCGAATTGGCCGGAACGCGGTAAGCGGCTAGATTGTCGCACGCTGCCCGTCACGCACGGGTCATCAAGACAGGTCCCAGATCATGCATGCCGCTTCCTCGCCGTCACCCGTTCTACCAACATCGACAGAGCCGGTTTACTCCCCCGGCGTGCACCGCGCGCCTACCGCGATCGTGGCCGGCGCCGGCATTGCCGGCCTGTGCGCGGCGGATGCACTCGCGCGTGCCGGCGTGCAGGTGCGCGTGTTCGAAGCCGCCCAGGAGGCTGGCGGCCGCATGCGCACTGAAACCTTCGGACGGCATGTGATCGAATGCGGCGCGCAGTTCCTGTCCACCGGCTATACGGTGCTACCGGCACTGGCGCGGCAGCTAGGCCTGGCTGGCGGCCTGCGCGCAGCCAGCCAGGTCAACGCGGTGATACGGCAAGGCCGCCCGCGCCGCGTGCGCGCGCAGAGCATGCTGGACCCGCTGCGCAGCGGCCTGCTGGGACTGCCAGCCTGGCTGCGCCTGGGGCTGGCGCTGGGCCGTGAAGGCCACGTACTGCGCACGCTGCCGCTCAACGACCTGGGCCAATGGGCTCGCTACGACGAGGAATCCGCCAGCGAGTGGCTTGACCGCCGTGGCTGCGGCGAAGCGCTCGCCTACGTCACGGAGCCATTGCTGCAGGGCTTCTATTTCCTCACGCCGGAAACGTCGTCCGCGGCGCTGATGCTGCTGGCCAGCGGCTTCGGCGCGCGCCGCTGCAGCACCACCTCGCTGGCCGGCGGCATGCAGAGCCTGCCGCGCGCGCTGGCGCGCTCGCTACATGTGGAAACTGGACGGCGTGTCGATGCCATCCGCCAGCAAGACACCGGCGTGGTGGTGAGCGGTGCGGGCTTCGAAGCCCGCGCCGACTTTGTCGTGTGCGCGTTGCCGGCGCCATTCGCCCGGCAAGCCTGGCCGGGCGCGGACGCGCTGGAGCACCGCCTGCTCGCCACCGGCTACAGCCGCACCATCAACCTGTCGCTGCTAGCGCGGCCCGATTTCCGTGTGCCGCGGGCCCTGGCGGGCACCTATGGCGTGCTGGTGCCGCGTGCCGAGCGCCGCCATGTGGCCGCACTGGCACTGGATGCGGGCAAGCACCACCTTGGCGACCCCGCTAGCGGACACGGACAGGTGATCCAGGTCATGCTGGAAGACCGCGCCGCCGCCGACCGGCTGGGCGCAAGCGATGCGCAAATCCTCGCCGACGTGCTGCCCGAGGTCGAGCGCCACCTGCCGGGGATTTCGCGTCAGATAGAGGACTGCCTGGTCACGCGCTGGGCGCAGGCGATGCCCGCAGTGCCGGTCGGCCGCGCCGCCGATGTGCAGGCGTACCGCAGCCGTCCGCCTGCACCACGGCAACGGGTCTTCCTGGCGGGGGACTATATGAACGCGCCCTTCACGGAGGCTGCCGCGGCGACCGGGCACTGGGCCGCGGAGGCGATCATGCGGACGCTTCAGGCGGCGGCGCGGGCCGGCGCGCGGCCGGCGTGACGCCGCGCGCGGACAACCGACGGCGGCCGCCCGCGCGGCAACGAAGCGATCAAGCGGCCTTGCGATGCCGGCGTTCCGGCTTGCATTCGTACTTGGATTCGCGGCGGCCGTCTTCGTAGGCCACCTCCAGCCGCACCGTGAAACCCCACAGCCGTGTGACGTGCCGGATCACCTCATCGAAATTCTGCGCCAGCGGACGGCGGTCGTTCTGCAGGTGGCGCAGCGTCAGCGAGCGGTCGCCACCCACATCCACGTTGGTGATCTGGATATTGGGCTCCATATTCGACAAGTCGTACTGGTTGGCCAGCAACTGCCGGATATTCCGGTAGCCCTCGTCGTCATGGATGGCGGTCACGCGCAGCTTGCCTTCGCGGTCGTCGTCGAGCACGGAGAACAGCTTGAGCTCACGGATCACGCGCGGCGACAGGAACTGCAGCAGGAAGCTCTCGTCCTTGAAGTTGCGCATGGCGAAATCGAGCGTCTTGCGCCAGTCGCTGCCGGCGAATTCCGGAGCCCAGCGATAGTCTTCCTCGGTCGGGTTCTCGCACATGCGGCGCAGGTCCTGGAACATCAGGAAACCCACGGTGTACGGGTTGAGGCCGCTGTAGTACGGGCTGTTGTACGGCGGTTGGTAAATCACATTGGTGTGCGCCTGCAGCAATTCCATCATGAAGGCGTCGTTGACCAGGCCTTCTTCATATAGCTGGTGCAGGATGGTGTAGTGCCAGAACGTGGCCCAGCCTTCGTTCATGACCTTGGTCTGGCGCTGCGGATAGAAGTACTGTGCGATCTTGCGCACGATGCGCACGATCTCGCGCTGCCAGGGCGCGAGCTTGGGCGCATTCTTCTCGATGAAGTAGAGCAGGTTTTCCTGCGGCTCCGGCGGGAAGGGCACATCGCGCTCCAGCCCTTCATCGTCTTCGAGCGCATGCGCGCGGTGCTTGGGCAGGGTGCGCCACAGGTCGTTGACCTGCGTCTGCAGGTAATTCTCCCGCTCGGTCTGGCGCGCCTGCTCCTCGGCAATGGAGAGCTTCTTGGGACGCTTGTAGCGATCCACGCCGTAGTTCTGCAGCGCGTGGCAGGAATCCAGCAACTGTTCCACTTCCTGCTCGCCGTAACGCTGCTCGCATTCGGCTACATAGTTCTTGGCGAACAGCAGGTAGTCGATGATGGCGTCCGCATTGGTCCAGGTGCGGAACAGGTAGTTGCCCTTGAAGAAGGAGTTGTGGCCATAGCAGGCGTGCGCGATTGTCAGCGCCTGCATTGGCATGGTGTTCTCCTCCATCAGGTAGGCAATGCAGGGATTCGAGTTGATCACGATCTCGTAGGCCAGCCCCATATGCCCGCGCTGGTAGCTGCGCTCCGACGCCAGGAAATGCTTGCCATACGACCAGTGGTTGTAGCCGACGGGCAGCCCGGACGACGCGTACGCGTCGAGCATCTGCTCGGCGGTAATGATCTCGACCTGATTGGGATAGGTGTCCAGGCCGAAATCACCGGCAATGCGGGCGATTTCGCGGTCATAGCGCTGGATCAGCTCGAAGGTCCACTCCGAGCCGGTGGAGAGATATGCCATTTACGACCCCCGTTGCGGGTGAAGCCCATGCCCGCGTTTCAGTCTCAAAACGACCTTGGGTTGTTCCCCTCTCCCGCAAGCGGGAGAGGGGCCGGGGAAGAGGGCGGGTGCATCGACGAAGCGTCCGCGCCTGAAAACCATCCCTCTCCCCTACCTCTCCCCAGAGGGGAGAGGGGGAAAACCTGCCTCAGCGGCTCGACGGCCAGGCCGCTTTCTTCTGGAACAGGTCATGCAGCACGGGATAGATCTCGTCCGGCCCGATGATGCGCTGCATGGCGAAATTCTCGTAGCGCTCCTTTACCGCCAGATACTCTTCCCAGAGATTCTGCGGTTCCTCCGAAGCCACCTCCACATAGGCGTAATACTGCACCAGCGGCAGGATGGACTCGCGCAGCAAGCGCCCGCACAACTCCGAATCGCCCGCCCAGTTGTCGCCGTCCGACGCCTGGGCGCAGTAGATATTCCACTGGCTGGGGGGATAGCGGTCCTGGATCACCTCGACCATCAGCTTGAGCGCGCTGGATACAACCGTACCACCGGATTCGCGCGAATGGAAGAAATCCTCCTCGTTGACTTCCTTCGCCACCGTGTGATGGCGAATGAACACCACGTCGATGCGATCGTAGTTGCGCTTGAGGAACAGATACAGAAGCATGAAGAAGCGCTTGGCGAGATCCTTGCGGCTCTCGTCCATGGAGCCCGAGACGTCCATCAGGCAAAACATCACCGCCTGCGCCTGCGGCCGCTTCTTCAGCACGCGGTTGTTGTACCGCAGGTCGAGCTTCTCGATAAAGGGCACGCGTTCCACGCAGGAGCGCAGGTGGCGCATCTCCTTCATCAGTTCCAGCGCGCGTGCCGAATAAGGCCCGTCCTGCTCCAGCACCTCGCCATATTCCTGCTCCAGCAGCACGAGCTTTTTCTGGTAGGGGCTCGACAAGGCGATGCGCCGCCCGAGCGAGCTTCGCATCGTGCGCAGGATGGACAGATTGGAAGGAGTACCGTCGATGGAGAAGCCAGCCCTGACCTTGCGGACCTCGGCGATCTTGGCGAGGTGGCGCTTGGCCATGTCCGGCAGCGCCATGTCCTCGAAAAAGAAGTTGAGGAAATCCTCGCGCGACAGGGTGAAGACGAAATCATCCTCGCCTTCGCCCGAATCGCTCGCCTTGGAGCCGCCTCCACCGCCACCTTGCTGCTGGCGGTCGAAGCTATCCCCCCGGACAAATTTCTTGTTGCCCGGATGGATCCACTCCCGCCGGCCGCCCTGGCCGTGGTGGAAGGCAGGTTCGGAGATGTCCTTGACCGGAATGGACACCTGCCCGCTTTGCTCGATGTCCATGATCTTCCGGCCGGACACCGCCTTCGCTACCGCCTGGCGTATCTGCTCGCGGTAGCGTTTGATGAAGCGTTGCTGGTTGACGGCACTCTTGTTGCCGCCATTCTCGCGCCGATCGATGACCGTGGCCATATGCTTGCCCTCTTGGAGAGGCCTCGTCCAAGCGCCGTTACGATGATTTTCTTACGCGCAAATACCACTCCACAAGTAAGCGGACCTGCTTCGCCGTGTAGCCCTTCTCAACCATGCGGTTGACGAAATTCGCGTGCTTGTCCTGGTCCTCGCGAGAGGACTTGGCGTTGAACGAAATCACGGGCAGCAAGTCTTCGGTGGTGGAGAACATGCGCTTCTCGATGACCATGCGCAACTTCTCGTAGCTGGTCCACGCGGGGTTCTTGCCCGCGTTGTTGGCCCGCGCCCGCAGCACGAAGTTGACGATCTCGTTGCGGAAGTCCTTGGGGTTGGATATCCCCGCGGGCTTTTCCACCTTCTCAAGCTCGTCGTTCAGCGCATTGCGGTCGAGAATCTCGCCGGTGTTCGGGTCGCGATATTCCTGGTCCTGGATCCACAGGTCGGCAAACACCACATAGCGGTCGAAGATGTTCTGGCCGTATTCGGAGTACGACTCCAGGTAAGCGGTCTGGATCTCCTTGCCGATGAAATCCACGAACGGCGCGGTCAGATACTCCTTGATGTAAGACCGCAGCTTGGCCTCCTGTTCCGGCGGGAACTGCTCGCGCTCGATCTGTTGCTCGAGCACATAGAGCAGGTGCACCGGATTGGCGGCCACCTCGGTGTTGTCGAAATTGAAGACCTTGGACAAGACCTTGAAGGCAAAGCGCGTGGACAAGCCGTTCATGCCTTCGTCGATGCCGGCGTAGTCGCGGTACTCCTGGTACGACTTGGCCTTGGGGTCGACGTCCTTCAGGCTCTCGCCGTCATAGACGCGCATCTTGGAGAAGATGTTCGAATTCTCCGGCTCCTTGATGCGGGTGAGTACGGCGAACTGTCCCATCATCTTCAAGGTGTTGGGCGCGCAGGGCGCGGCCGACAGCGAACTGCTGCGCAGCAGCTTGTCGTAGATCTTCACCTCGTCCGACACGCGCAGGCAGTACGGCACCTTGACGATGTAGATCCGGTCGAGGAAAGCCTCGTTGTTCTTGTCCGCCTTGAAGGTCGTCCACTCGGCCTCGTTCGAGTGCGCCAGGATAACGCCGTCGAAGGGGATCGCGCCGAAGCCTTCGGTACCCTTGTAGTTTCCTTCCTGGGTGGCGGTCAGCAACGGGTGCAGGACCTTGATAGGCGCCTTGAACATTTCGACGAACTCGAGCAACCCGCGGTTGGCCAGGCAGAGGCCTCCGGAGTACGAGTAAGCATCGGGATCGTCCTGCGGGAAATCTTCCAGCTTGCGGATATCGACCTTACCGACCAGCGAGGAGATGTCCTGGTTGTTTTCATCGCCGGGCTCCGTCTTCGAGATCGCGATCTGCGAGAGCACCGAGGGACGCAGCTTGACCACGCGGAAGCGCGTGATGTCGCCGTTGAACTCGTGCAGGCGCTTGACGGCCCATGGCGAGGCGATGGTGTTGAGATAACGCACCGGGATGCCATAGTCCTCTTCCAGGATCTTGCCGTCCTCCTCGGGCGAGAACAGCCCGAGCGGAGATTCATGGATCGGCGAGCCCTTCAACGCGTAGATGGGAACCTGCTCCATCAGCGCCTTGAGTTTCTCCGCCAGCGAGGACTTGCCACCGCCCGGAGGCCCGAGCAGGTAGAGGATCTGCTTGCGTTCCTCGAGACCCTGGGCGGCATGCTTGAAGAACGCGACGATCTGCTCGATCGTGTCTTCCATGCCGTAGAACTCGCGGAAGGCCGGATAGATCCTGATGACCTTGTTGAAGAACAGGCGGGACAGCCGAGGATCGTGGTGGGTGTCCACCAGTTCCGGCTGACCGATGGCGGCGAGCATGCGCTCGGCCGCGGTCGCATAGGCGGAAGGATCCTTCTTGCAGATATCCAGATACTCCTGGATGCTGTATTCCTCTTCCTTGCGAGCTTCGAAGCGTGTGGCGTAGTGGCCGAAAATGTCCATACCTCACTCCCGTCAGAGTCCCGTCCGAGGCGAAGGTAGATCTACTACATCTACTACAACTCAAGATTCCGCGGCAGCGTTTGCGGCTCCGCCACCCCGGCTTGGCGGTGCTGCCATGTTGCGAAATCTTTACTTAATCATAGTCAAATAACGGCAGGAACTGAGACTCGGTTGACGAACTTTGCAACTGTGCAACGGATCCGATCGACTCACCGTACCACCACCCCAGGCCCCGCTCGCGACGGGCATTTGAACCATGTCTTGTGACACACATTACACCTTTCCTGTACTCCCTGCACAGTTGGTTTTGTAACGAGAAGCACGCATCGAAACCTGCAACCCGCGCTGCGCCGGGCTTCGCGGGCAGCCTACTTCCAACGTCCTACGGCATTGGCATGAGTGGCTGCCCGCATGGCCCCTCGCGCATCAAAGCGTGCGCGCCACCAGCTCCTTCATGATCTCGTTGGAGCCGCCATAAATCTTGCTGACCCGCGCGTTCGCATACATGCGGGCGATCGGGTATTCGAGCATATAACCGTACCCGCCATGCAGCTGCAGGCATTCGTCGATGATTTCGCAGTTCTTCTGCGAGCACCACCACTTGGCCATCGCCGCGGTGGGGGCATCGAGTTCGCCGGCGAGCAAACGCACCATGCAATCATCGACGAAGGTCGCGGCGATGGTTGCCTCGGTCTTGCACTCCGCGAGCTTGAAGCGCGTGTTTTGCATATCGATCAGCGGTTTTCCGAACACCTGCCGCTCGCGTACGTAGTCGGTCGTGAGTTCGATGGCGCGCTGCATGCTCGCCACCGCACCGAGCGCGATGATCATGCGCTCCTGCGGCAGTTGCTGCATCAACTGATAAAAACCCTGCCCCTCCTCTTCGCCCAGCAGGTTATCCACCGGCACGCAGACATCGTCGAAGAACAGCTCGGCGGTGTCCTGGCCCTTCTGTCCGATTTTTTCAAGGATACGTCCACGCCTGAAGCCGGGCAGGTCCCGGGTCTCGACCATGATGAGAGAGACGCCACGCGCGCCGGCTTCGGGATCCGTCTTGGCCACCACGCAGATCAGGTCGGCGTGGTAGCCGTTGGTGATAAAGGTTTTTGCACCGTTGATGCGATAGATGTCTCCGTTCTGGGTCTTTTCACGCACCGCTCGGGTGCGTACCGACTTCAGATCGGAGCCCGCGCCGGGCTCCGACATGGCGATGGCGGCCACCATGGCGCCGGACGCCATCTGGGGCAGCCATTTGCGCTTCTGCGCCTCGGTACCGTAGTTGAGCAAGTAATGGGCCACGATGCCACTGTGCACGCCGTTGCCCAGGCTGGTGGCGATGGCGCGCGCCATTTCGATACAGATCACCGCCTCGTGCGCAAAGTTCCCCCCGCCACCGCCGTACTCTTCCGGAATGCTGGCGCACAGCAGGCCGACTTCGCCCGCGCGGTTCCAGACTTCGCGGTCGATGTAGCCGCGTTCGGCCCAGCGGGCTTCATTCGGCACCAGCTCGCGCTCGACGAAGCGGCGCACGGTGTCCTGGAACATGCCCAGCTCTTCATTCATCCAGGGCACCTTGCGGGCTGCCATCGCCATGTTCTTGTCGGTATTTCCCATGATGTCTCCTTGATGGATATTGCGTTGCGCGGCACGAACGAGGGTCCGGCCTGCCTGTTGCCTTGCTTTCTTCACGCCGGCACGAGCCATGCTGCGTTGCAGTACCGCCTGCCCGGCCTCGCTGTCAATCAGCGCATATGTGTTGAATGCGGCATAAATCTGCCGTCTCAGTCGAGCTGGATGTGCGCGTCGCGCACGATGCGGGCCCACTTGGGGGTATCCGTCGCGACCAGCGCCGCCAGCTCTTCGGAAGAGGACCCGACCGGCTGCAGTCCCATCGCCGAAAGCTTCTGCGAGACTTCGGGCAGGCGCACGATGCGGCCAATCTCGGTCGAGAGCCGATTGACCAAGTCGCGCGGCGTATTGGCCGGCAGGAACACCGAGAACCAGCCGCTTGGCTCAAACCCGGCGAAGCCGGCCTCCGCGAAGGTCGGCACGGCCGCCAGCGATTTGTAGCGCTGGGTGCCGGTGATGGCGAGAATCCTGAACTTCCCGCTATTCAGATGGCTGTTGGCGGAGGTCACGTCGACGAAGGCCGAATCCACCTGCCCGCCAAGCACGTCGCTCATCAGCGGCGCGGCGCCCTTGTATGGAATGTGCGTCAGCTCCAGCCCCGCCTGCATCTTCAACAGCTCGCCGTGCAGGTGCGAGGAAGTGCCGTTGCCGTAGGAGCCGTAGCTGAGCTTGCCGGATTTGGCCAGGGCGACGAACTCGGCCAATGTATTGGCCGGCACCCGGTTGGGCACCACGAACAGGTCGGAGGACCTGGCAATCAGCGAGACCGGCGCGAAATCGCGTGTCACGTCATAGGGAATGCGCTTGTACAGGCCGGGCGACTGGATCATGGCGGTAATGCCGAGCAGCACCGTGTAGCCGTCTGGCGGCGCCTTGGCCACGATGTCGTTGCCGAGCATGCCGCTGGCGCCGGGCTTGTTGTCGACCACGACCGGCTGGCCCCAGGCCTCGGTCAGGCGCTGGCCGATCATGCGCGCGATCGTGTCGGTGCCGCCGCCGGCGGGATAAGGCACCACCATGCGAATGGGCCGTGCCGGATAGTTGCCCTGCGCCAGTGCCGGCCATTGCCATCCGGCCAGCAGCACGCCGCTTCCCAGTGCTGCCGCCTGGCCCAGCCAGTTGCGTCTCGTTGCTTTCATGCTGTCTCCTCTTGTAGCGTTCAGGCCGCGCGTCCGGCGGCTTCCGGTTGCGGCGGCGGGTCCTGATCTTGTCCCTGCTCCTGCAGCGCCCGCCACTGGATCTTGCCGGTGGCGGACTTGGGCAGGGCATCGACGAAAGTGACGATGCGCGGCACCTTGTAGGCGGCCAGGCGCTCGCGGCACCACGCCATGATCTGCTCGGCGCTGGCCTCGGGCGTGCCGCGCGCGCCCGGCTTGAGCGCCACCACCGCCTTCACGGTCTCGCCCCGGCGCGCATCGCGCGCGGCGATCACGCAGGCCTCGTGGATGGCGGGATGCCCGTAGAGCAGGTTCTCCACCTCCGCCGGCCAGACTTTGAAGCCGGACGCATTGATCATGCGCTTGAGCCGGTCGCGCATGAAGAAGTAGCCTTCGGCATCCATGAATCCCAGGTCGCCGGTGCGCAGGAAGCGCTTGCCATCGATCTCGACGAACGATTCGGCATCGGCCTGCGGGTTGCGCCAGTAGCCGCGCATCACCTGCGCGCCGTGGGTCACGATCTCGCCCAACTCGCCCTGCGGCAACTCGGCCAGCGTGTGCGGGTCGATCACGCGCGCGTCCACGCCGAAGGTGGCGATGCCCAGGCATTCGCGCTTGGGCCGGTGGCGCGGGTTGGACAGGAGGAAGGCGGCGGTTTCGGTCAGGCCGTAAGCCTCCACGTAGGGCAGCCCGAAGCGCTCCTGCAGCATGGTCGCCACGGCGTCGGGCATGGCGGCGCCGCCGCCGCCCAGGTAGGCGAGGCTGGAAAGATCGCGCCCGGCGATGCCGGGCTGCGCGAAAAAGTCCACCAGCATCGCGGGTGGGGCGCCCCACGTGGAAACCTGGTAGCGCTCGATCAGGTCTGCTGCCAGCGCGCGATCCCAGCGCGGCAGCAGCACAATGGTGGCGCCCAGGTAAAGCGGTGCATGGATGCCGTTCTGCATCCCGAGCAGGTGGAACATCGGCGCGACCGACAGCGACACGCCTTCCGGGCTGGCGCCGCGCCACAACTGCGAGCCCACCGCGGCGCTCATCAGCGATCCGTGCGTATGCATGCAGCCCTTCGGGTTGCCGGTGGTGCCGGATGTGTAAGCCAGCATGCACAGGGTGTCGTAGCCAGCCTGGTGCTCGCGCGGGACATGGCCCGCGGCGTCGGCCTGCGTCCACTGCGCCAGCGTGGCGTTTTCCGGCACGGATGCGGGCAGCGGGGCGCGCTCGTGAAGCCAGGCGGGTATGCCGTCGGTGCCGCAGGCGCTGTCGAGCATATCGCCGTACTGGTGCACGATCACATGCGGCAGCCTGCCGCCATGCAGCGGCGCGATGCGCGGATACAGCTCGGCCGCGACGAAGGCCGCCACCGCGCCGCTGTCCTCCACCACATGCTCCAGTTCGCCGGTCAGCCACATCGGGTTGGCCGGCACCACCACGGCCTCGGCGCGCAGGATGGCGTAGTACGCCACGATGAACTGCGGGCAGTTCTGGCTGAACAGCACCACCCGGTCACCCGGCGCCACGCCAGCTTGCTGCAGGTAGCCGGCCATGCGTTCGATCTGCGCGTGCAGGCTGGCGTAGGTGATGGGGGTATGGAGGTACTGGATCGCGGTCTTGCCGGGATAGCGCCGGGCGGCGACCTCGACGTTATAGACCAGGCTGGTGCGTGGAACACGCACCTCGGCCGGCATCCCGGGCGGCCAGAAGGGGGAGCGGAAGGCCGGAGAGGGAGAAGGGCAAGCAACTTGATTCATGGCGAACACAAAGTAAGGAAATCGCCGGCCGCCGCCGGCTCGGCTCTAGTCAAGGCGGATATTCCGGGTGCGGATGACCTTGCCCCAGCGCGCGTAGTCGCTGCGCATGGTGTCGCCGAAGGCGTCCGGCGTGCTGCCCATGAGCACCACGCCCATCTCGCTCATGCGGCCGCGCACGGCGGGCATCGCCAGCACGCGGTTGACGTCGGCGGAGAACTTCTCCACCACCGGGCGCGGCGCGGCGGCCGGCAGCAACAGCCCGAACCAGCCCATCGCATCCATGCCCGCGATGCCGCACTCGCGGAAGGTCGGCACGTCCGGCAATTGCGGTGCGCGCGCCGGCCCGGTCACCGCGAGCGCGCGCAGCCGTCCGGTGGCGGTGTGCGGGCGGGCGCCCATGACGGAGATGATGGCGGCAGGCACCTGGCCGCCAAGCAGGTCGTTCAGCTCGGGCGCCTCGCCTTTGTAGGACACATGGGTCATGTCGAGCCCGGCGGCATCGTTGAAGACTTCCCCGAAAAGATGGCCGCTGGAGCCGGTGCCGAAGGAGCCGTAGTTGAATTGCTTCGGCCTGGACTTCACCAGCGCGATGAACTCGGCCAGCGTGGTAGCGGGCACCGAGTTGTGCACTGCGAATACCAGGCTGGTGGTGCCAAGGTTGGACACCGGCGCAAAATCGCGCACCGGGTCGAAAGGCGCCTTGGCGTACAGGCTCGGCGCCTGGACCAGGGTGGTGATGGTCAGCAGCGCGGTATGGCCGTCGGCATCGGCCTTGGCCACCGCGTCGGCACCAATCATGCCGCTGGCGCCGGGGCGGTTTTCCACCACGATGGGACGCTGCCACATCTTGCCAAGCGGCTCGGCAATGGCGCGCGCCAGCACATCGGTGGCACCGCCCGCCGGATAGGGCACGACCAGCCGCACCGGCCTGGCCGGGAAGCTATCTGCGCGGGCCGGGCGCAAGCCTAGCCCGAGGCCACCGGCGGCGAGGGCGCCGGCTCCGATCTGCTGCAATGCCTTGCGGCGCGTGTGCTGCATCGCTGCTCCTGTTAGGTCGGTTCCAGAGGGGGGCGGAGAGGGCCGGAGAATGCCGGAGAATGCCGCCGGCTCAGTCGAGCCGGATATTGAGTTTGCGGATCACGCCGGCCCAGTAAGCCTGGTCGGCACGCGCCACCTCGGTGAACTCCTGCGGCCGCGACCCTTTCACGATCACGCCGAGGTCGGTCATGCGCTGCTGGATATCGGGGCTGGCCAGGATGGCATTCACATCCGCCGAAACCTTGTCCACGATGGGCCGGGGCGTGCCGGCCGGGGCGAACAGGCCGAACCAGCCCGGGCCGTCGAGGCCGCGGTAGCCCAGTTCCTGGAAGGTCGGCACATCCGGCAGCAGGGGCGCGCGGGTGCTGCCCACCACCGCCAGCGCGCGCAGCTTGCCAGTCCGCAAGTGCGGCTTGATTCCCATCACGGAAATCGTGCCCAGCGACACCTGGCCACCCAGCAGATCGTTGAGCAGCGGCGCCTCGCCTTTGTATGGCACATGGACCATGTCCAGGCCGGCGGTGCCGGTGAACACCTCCATATAGAGATGGGCACCGCTGCCGGTGCCGTAGGTGCCGTAGGAATAAGCCTTGGGACGGCTCTTCGCCAGCTGCACCATCTCGGCAAGGTTGCCTGGCATGGACGAGTTGGCAGCCACCACGAGGTGCGTGGTCGCCAGTTCCGACACGGCGGTCAGGTCGCGCACGGGGTCGAAGGGCGGCTTGGCGTACTGGCTGGGCAATTGCACCACGCTGGTCAGCGTCAGCAACAGCGTGTAGCCGTCGGGAGCGGCCTTGACCACCGCGTCGGCGCCGATCATGCCGCTGGCACCGGGGCGGTTCTCCACCACCACGGTGCGTTGCCACTGCTGCCCAAGCGGAGCGGCAATGGCGCGCGCGAGCACATCGGTGGCGCCACCGGCCGGATACGGCACGACCAGACGCACGGGCCGGGCCGGATAACCGGACGCCCCGGTGCCTTGCGCGAGCGCGCTGGCCAGCCCGGCGAAGCCGCCGCCCGCGGCCAGCGAGGCCGCGCCAAACCGCAACAGGGTCCTGCGACGTTCTGACTGCATCCTGCCTCCCATCGTTGAAGCGCCCGCCACGCCCCAATGGCCTGGTGCCGGCAAGAGATGAGATTGCGCGATGCTGCACTGCGTGGACAATGACCATTCGGCCCAAAATGATTGGCCGAATCGCTCAGGAAAAAGCCTGCCTTTGGTAAATCCGGATTGTGCAGGTGCGCCGCATCGGGCTAACTGGCGAGCATGGCCGGCAGAGAACCGGCACCGAACCGGTACATGACGGGCAACGATCCGTCCGTGCGCCTGGCGCGCTGCGGTGCAGCTAAAGCGCGGATGGCCGGACTGACCGGGGTGTCCAACGAGGACAAGGAGACCATGCATATCGCCGTACTCAGAGCGCCCGCGCCTTCATCGATGCCGGTGCCGCTGGGCTCCCGCCCGGCCGGCGCGATGGCCGCGCGGCTGCCGCGCGTGCACGAGGCGCCGCGCGCCGGCCAGCCGCCCGCACGCCATACCATCGCGGTCCTGCAAGTGCACCAGATCATTCAGGGGGCGAGGCGCCTGGGCTGCGACATCGACGCCTTGCTGCGCCGCGCGGCCATCTCGCCGGCCTTGCTGCAATCGCCCAGCGCGCGCGTGACCCAGGGCCAGTTTGCCGCGCTGATGCGATCCATGCGCCGCGTCATGCGCGACGAATTCTGGGGATTGCTCAGCCGACCGGTGGCGCCGGGCGTGTTCGCGCAGGCCTGCCAGGCACTGATCCATTGCGCCACGCTGGAAGACGCCCTGCACGCCGGCCTGCACCAGTACCGCCTGCACCTGGACGATTTCGTCCCGCGGTTGCAGCAGCGCGGCGGCGTCGCCACCCTGCTGCTGCTGCCGCGCGCGCCCGCCACGCCCTGCCGGCACTACGCGGAATCCACTTTTGCCTTCCAGGCGTACGGCGTGGCCAACTGGCTGGCGGCGCGGCGCATCCCGCTCGCCGGCGTGGACATGGCCGCGTCGGCCACGGGCCAGACTGGCGGACAGGCCCGCCTGACGGACACCGAACGGGTCTTCAACACGCGGGTCCGCTACGGCCAGCCGTACACCGCACTGCACTTCGATGCCGGCTGGCTGCGCCTGCCGGTAGTGCAGGACGCGGGCAGCCTGCGTGAGTTCCTCCATGACACGCCGCGCAACCTGCTGACCCGCTACCGCGACGACTCCTGCCTGGCCGAGCGTATCCGCCGCCACCTGCGCTGCCACCTGGACGGCGAGTTGCCCTCGCTGGAGCAGATGGCCGAGACGCTGCGCCTGACGCCGCAAACGCTGCGCCGCCGCCTGCGCGACGAAGGCCGCGGCTACCAGAGCATCAAGGACAGCCTGCGCCGCGATGCCGCCATTGCCTTCCTGGAACACACGGACTTGCCGCTGCAGCAGGTGGCGCTGCGCGTAGGATTCTCCGAGCCCAGCACCTTCCACCGGGCATTCAAGAAATGGACCGGCGTGGCGCCGGGGGAATACCGGCAGCGGCAGATGATGGAATGCACGGCCTGAGCCGCCGGGAGATGGCCATATGGCCCGGGCGCCGGATGGTCCGCAGGGGGACAGCGTGAACGAGGGGGAGGTGGAAGCGGTGGTGGCGGTGGAGGGAGTAGCGGAGCCGCGTTGCACAGGGGCGGTCCGCTGGCATTGACCTTCCGATACGCTGCGTCTCACCCGCAAGCGGGCGAGACGCCAGCCGCGCTCAGCGGAACACCACCACCGGAATATCGCTATGTGTCAGCACTTTCTGCGTCTCGCTGCCGAGCAGCAGGCCGCTGATGCCGCGCCGTCCATGCGAGGCCATGAAGATAACGTCGCAACCCAGCTCTGTCGCCATGGCGATGATGCCCCGATAAGGCGCGGCCGCAATGGAGGTGGCACCTGTACACGGTACGCCCGCCTGCGCAGCGGCGGCTTCGATCTTCGCCAGTTCCTCGCGCGCTGCCGCCTCGATGCGATGCTCGAAAACCGATCTCTTCTCATGGCCCGCGTCGCTGGACTGCAGGAAGGGATATTCCTCCAGGCAGATGTAGGGCGTCAGTTTGGCGCCGGTCGTCCGTGCAAACTCGATGGCCGCCGGGGTTGCCTTTTGCGAGAGTTCCGACCCGTCAACGGGAAGCAGGATGTGTTTGAACATGTGATGGCCTTTGGTTGGCGGAGATGGAATTGGCGTCAGGAAGCCGAAGCCTTGCGCAGTATGGCGTAGAGCTGGTCCTTCAAGTGTAGCTTCTCCTTCTTGAGGACTTCAATGGCGACGCCATCGGCGGGCACCACGCCCGCCTCCATGTTCTTGATCTCCTGGTCCAGCTCGTTGTGGCGGGAAAACAGCCGCGCGAAGTGGGCGTCTTGTGTTTTGAGGATGGATATCTGGTCGCGGAATTCCGGGAACATGGGCCTCACCTTGGGTGGGAGTTGGAAGGCTTGCACTTCAGGAACATTCTGCCGGGAACCGGCCACGCGTGGATTGATATGGATCATGTCCGGTGGACAAGCAACCGGCGGCAACGCCGGCCCGCGCCGCCCCCTCAAACCACGCCCTTCCCCCGCAACGCCTCGATCCTCTCGGCCGACATCCCGAGAATCTCGCCCAGCACCGCCTCGGTATGCTCCCCCAGCCGCGGCGGCGCCGAGTCGTACCGCACCGGGGTAGCCGACAGCCGTAGCGGGCTCTTCACCGTGGGGCACACACCGCCGTCGCTGCGCAGCATATCCACCTGCAGCTCGCGATACCGGACCTGTGGATCTTCAAGCACCTGCGCATAGTCGTTGATCGGCCCGCAAGGAATCCCCTCGCGCTCCAGCGCTTCCACCCATTGCGCGGTAGTGCCCGTGCGCATATGGGCCTCCAGCAGCGGCACCAGCATGTCGCGATTGACGATGCGGCCCGTGCCGGTGGTGAAGCGTTCGTCCTGCGCCAGGTCCGGGCGCCGCACGCCGCGGCAATATCCCTGCCACTGCCCGTCGTTGCCGGCCGCCACGATCATGTACCCGTCGGCGGTGGCAAACACGTGATACGGCACCATGTTGGCGTGCGCGTTGCCGAAGCGCTGCGGCGTCTTGCCGGTGATCTTCTGCGCAAGGATGGGCGTGGCGCCGACCGCGACCACCGCATCGAGCAGCGCCATGTCGATACGCTGGCCTTCGCCGGTACGCTCCGCATGGCGCAGTGCGGCCAGCACGGCCACGGTGGCATACATGCCGGTGAGCATATCCACCACGGCCACGCCAACCTTCTGCGGGCCGCCGCCGGGCAGGTCGTCGCGTTCGCCGGTAATGCTCATCAGCCCGCCGATGCCCTGGAAGATGAAGTCATAGCCCGGCTTGTGCGCGCTCGGGCCCTCCTGCCCGTAGCCGGTGATGGAGCAATAGACCAGCGACGGGTTGATGGCCTTGAGGCTGTCGTAGTCGAGCCCGTAGCGCTTCAGGTCGCCGACCTTGTAGTTCTCCAGCACGATCTGCGATTTCGCCGCCAGCTCGCGCACGATGGCCTGCCCTTCGGCGCTGGCGATATCGAGCGTGACCGAGCGCTTGCCGCGGTTGGCGCCGGCGTAGTAGCTCGCATCGCGAGAGGGTTTCCCCTCCCCGTCCGGCAGCCAGGGCGGGCCCCAGGAACGGGTGTCGTCGCCCACGCCGGGGCGCTCCACCTTGATCACCTCGGCGCCGAGATCCGCCAGGTTCTGCGCGCACCACGGGCCGGCCAGGATGCGGGAGAGGTCCAGCACGCGTACGCCGTCAAGCGCGCTCTTCATTGTTGTTGTCGTTGTCGTCATGCACGGAACTCCGCTACGCCGTTGCTGAGCACGGTGACGTCGCGCGCGGGCACCCGAGCGTCGAACAGCACGCGGCCGGCGCCTTCGCGCCACATGCGCACTTCGAGGGTTTCGCCGGGAAATACCGGCCGGGAGAAGCGCACGTTGAGCTCGAGCAGGCGGTCGCCATCGCCATCGGCAAGGGTATCGACCAGCGCACGGGCGGCAACGCCATAGGTGCACAGCCCATGCAGGATGGGCTTGTCGAAGCCGGCGGCGCGCGCCACTTCGGGATCGGCGTGCAGCGGGTTGGGATCGGCATTGAGGCGGTAGAGCAGCGCGGCTTGCGGCAGGATCGCCAGGCTGCGCTGCGCGTCCGGCGCGCGTACTGGCGCTGCCGGAAGCGCCTCGGGCGCGGTATCGCCCTGGCCGAAGCCGCCATCGGCGCGGCAGAACGTGGTGTGGTTCACGGTGGCCAGTTCGGCGCCGGTGGCGTCGTCCACCAGTGTGCGTTCCACGATCACCAGCGCGCCCTTGTCGGCGCCCTTGTCGATCACATGCGTCACCCGTGCGCGGGCGCGCACGGTACCGGCCGCCGGCAGCGGACGATGCAGGCGCAGGCGCTGTTCGCCGTGCACGATGCGGACCCAGTCGATGCCGCTCTTCGGGTCCTGCATCCAGAAGCCAGGGTAGGCCAGCACCACGGCCAGCGTGGGAAACGCCTTGAGCCGCGCCTCGTAGACGTAGCGCAACTGGCGCGGATCGGTGGGTTGTTCGCCCAGGCCAAGGCCCAGCGCGTAGAGGATGGAATCCTTCTCGCCGTAGGTCTGCCTGACCTCCGGAAAGTCCCAGTTCTTGATGCGTTCGTAGTCGAGCGGCATGGCGTCAGATCGGGTCCCAGTTGATCACGTCGGGTGAGCGTTCGAGCTTGAAAAAGCTGTTGCGCATGGCGGGGATGGCGATCTCGGCGATGGATTCCGGGGTCCAGCCTTCGCTCATATGCACCGAGCGCACCGGACGCGGCTGGCTCATCAGCATGATCTCGTTGGCGCGCACGGCAAAGATCTGCGCATTGACTTCATGCGCGGCATCGCTGGCGAGGAAGGCGGCCATCGGCGCTACCTTGTTGGCTTCCATCTTTTGCAGCTTGAGCACGCGGGCTTTCTCTTCCGGGGTCTCAGAAGGAATCGAGCTGGTCATGCGGCTCCACGCGAACGGCGCGATGCAGTTCGAGCGCACGTTGAAGCGGGCCATATCCAGCGCGATCGACTTGGACAGCGCGGCAATGCCAAGCTTGGCGGCCGAATAGTTGGCCTGGCCCAGGTTGCCGATCAGGCCGGAGGTGGAGGTCATGTGCACGTAGGCGCCGCTCTCCTGGTCCTTGAAGTGGTTGGCGGCGGCGCGGCTGACAAAGAACGTGCCGTTGAGGTGGACGTCGATCACCGAGCGCCATTCCTCTTCGTTCATCTTGAAGAACATGCGGTCGCGCAGGTTCCCGGCGTTGTTGACCACGGCGTCGATGCGGCCGAAGTTGTCGATCGCGCATTGCACGATGGCGTTGGCGCCCTGCCAGCTCGACACGCTGTCGGTGTTGGCCACCGCGATGCCGCCGGCGGCAACGATCTCGTCGACCACGCGCTGCGCGGGTCCGGCATCGCCGCCTTCGCCGGTGAGCGATACGCCGATGTCGTTGACCACCACCTTGGCGCCGGCCTTGGCCAGTTCCAGCGCGACGCCGCGCCCGATGCCACCGCCCGCGCCGGTCACCAGCGCTACCTTGCCTGCCATCATTCCACTCATGCTTTGACTCCTGTCTACAGATTTGTACGGATTTGCTCGGCCGCCTGGCGCTCGCCAGGCCGGGTATTCAGTAACCGACGTTTCACTCCAGCCGCGCGCCGGACTCCTTCACCACCTTGCTCCAGCGCGCGATCTCGGCATCGATATGCGCGCCCAGCGCGGCCGGCGTGGAGCCCACCGGCTCGTAGCCGTTGGCCGCCAGGTTGGCGCGCAGGTCGGGCTGGGCCAGCACCGCCGCGATCTCCTGGCTGAGCCTGTCGATAATTGCCGGCGGCGTGCCGGCCGGCGCCAGCACCGCGTACCAGCCGTTGATGTCGAAGCCCGGCACGCCGGCCTCGGCCAGCGTGGGCACCTCGGGCGCCAGCGTGGCGCGCCTGGCGCTGGTCACGGCCAGCGCTTTCAGGCGCCCGCTGCGGATATGCGGCATCGAGGTGGAGATGCTGTCGAAAGTCAGCTGCACCTCGCCCGCCAGCATGGCGTTGACCACCTGGGCGCTGCCCTTGTACGGCACATGGGTCATCTTGACGCCGGCCAGGCTGTCGAACAGTTCGCCGGCCAGGTGGCCGGTGTTGCCGTTGCCGGCGGAGGCGAAGGTGAGCTGTCCCGGCGCCGCCCTGGCCGCGGCGATCAGCTCCGGTACCGCCCTGGCCTTCAAGGAGGGGCTGCCGGCCAGGATCAGCGGCAGGTTGGCCACCAGCGACACCGGCGCGAAATCCTTGCGCGTGTCGTACGGCAGCTTGGGATAGAGGCTGGCGTTGATGGCATGCGCGGCCAGCACCACGATCAGCGTATTGCCGTCCGGCCTGGCGCGCGCGAGTTGCTGGCTGGCGATGGTGCCGCCGGCGCCGGGGCGGTAGTCGAGCACCACCGGCTGCCCGAGGCGCTCCTGCAGCTTGGCCGCCACCGGGCGCGCCAGCAGGTCGGCGCTGCCGCCCGGCGGATAGGGGATCAGCAGCTGGATCGGCTTGCTGGGCCAGGTGTCGGCGAAGGCAGCTGCGCTGGCGCCCAGCAGGGCCGCCGCGAAGGGGGCGATCAGCATGCCCCGGAGCCATGACCTGCGGTGGCGCGCTTTCGATGTTTCCATCAAGCCTTGTCCCCTTGTTGTGTCGTGATCATGCGCGCCGTTGCGCGGCACGCCTTCATTGCTGCGGAATGCCCGTATCCTTGACCACCTTGGCCCAGCGCACCCGCTCCGCGTCGATAAACTTGCCGAAATGCGCGGGTGTGTCGCCGCCCGGCACACCGCCCAGTTCGGCCAGGCGGGTCTTGACTTCGGGCTCGGCCAGGATGCCAGCCACCGTCTTCTGCAAGCGCGTGACAACTGCCGGCGGCGTGCCGGCCGGCGCCACCAGCCCGAACCACGCGGTCACCTGGAAATCGTCCAGCCCGGCCTCCTTCATGGTCGGCACGTCGGGCAACTCGGCCACGCGGGTGGCGCTGGTCACGGCCAGCGCGCGCAGCTTGCCGGACTGGATATGCGGCAGGGAGCTGGGCAGGTTGTCCACCATCATGGTCACCTGGCCGGCGATCAGGTCGGCCACAGCCGGAGCGGCACCCTTGTACGGCACATGGATAATGTCGATGCCGGTGCGCTTCTTGAACAGCTCGCCGGACAGATGCACCGACTGGCCGGTGCCCGAAGAGGCGAACGACAACTTGCCCGGCTGGGACTTCGCCAGCGCCACCAGTTCGGCCACGTTGCGGGCGGGCACCTTGGCGTTGACCACCAGCACATTGGGCACCGATACCACCATGGTGACCGGCGTGAAGTCCTCGGCACGGTAGGGAAGTTGCTTGTACAGACCGTAGTTGATGGCATTGGGGCCGATATTGCCCATCATCAGTGTGTAGCCGTCCGGCGCGGCCTGGCGCAGCGCCTGCACGCCGACGATGCCGGCGGCGCCGGCCCGGTTCTCCACCACCACGGGCTGGCCCAGGATCTCGCCCAGCCGCTTGCCGACGAGGCGCGAGGCGATATCGGTGGTGCCGCCCGCCGCCGCGGGCACGATCAGGCGCACGGGCTTGTCGGGATACTCGGCGGCGGCAGCGCCGGCGCTCATGAATGCCAGGCCCAGCATGGCGGCCAGGGCCGCCCGCCTGCGTGCGCTGTAGCGCCGAACTGTCATTTGTCGTCCTCCTGTGCGGCTTGCGGCGGTGCGGGAATTCCGCCCCGCTCGTACGAGCCTATCCGGTATTCGCCCGCGCAATACGGACGAAGCGGCCTTTCCGGTTCTATTGCCACCGCGAATACGATAAATTGATGGCGGGGACATTGCTATTCACGATTCACAATAGAGGCCTTTGGCCCAGCGAAACACATGCATTACGACCTGACCGACCTGCGCCTCTTCCTCAACGTCGGCGAAACCGAAAACCTGACCCGCGCCGCCGAGCGCAGTTTCCTTTCCCTGCCCGCTGCCAGCACCCGCATCAAGCAGCTGGAAGAAGCCTTTCAGACCCAGTTGCTGATCCGTCAGGTCAAGGGCGTGCGCCTGACGCCCGCCGGCGACGCGTTGCTGCGCCATGCGCGGGAAGTGTTCCGCGAACTGGAATGCCTGCACTCGGACCTGCGCCCCTACGCCAAGGGCGTCAAGGGCCGCGTGCGCCTGCTGGCCAACACCACCGCCACCAACTCCTTCCTCGCCACCGCGCTGTCGCGCTTCCTGGCCGAGAACCCGGACGTGGACATCGAGCTGGAAGAGCAGCTTTCCCAGGCCATCGTCTCGTCCATCAGCGCCGGTGCGGCGGACCTTGGCATCGTCGCCGGCGAGGTAGCCACCAATGACCTCGAAGTCATGCAGCTATGCAGCGACGAGCTGATCGTGATTGCGCCGGTCAACCACCCGCTGCCGCAGTTCACCAGCCTGCATTTCGCCGACCTGCTGGATACCTGCCGCTTTGTCGGCCTCAACCAGTTCAGCGCGATCCAGTCTTTCCTGGACCGGATCGCCAGCGGCATGGGCAAGCGCATCAGCCTGCGGATCCAGCTGGGCAGCTTCGACGCGGTGTGCCGGATGGTGGAAGCGGGCGCTGGGATCGCCATCGTGCCCAACAGCTGCGCGCGGCGCTATGCAAGCCGCAAGGTGCTGCGGTTTATCCCGCTGGAAGATGAATGGGCGAAGCGCGACCTGCGCCTGGTGCGGCGGCCGGGAAGGGAACTGCCGCAGTTTGCGGAGACGCTGATCCAGTATTTGACGGAGGCGGCGCGAGAGCCGGTTTGAAAAATGCCGAGCCTTTCGGGGTGGCCGCAGACAGATTCGCGAAGTGGACGATAGGTTGAATGCGGGGTAAGTTCGGCCATCCAGCAACCATCCGCATAAAACAATCGTGAAACGCTCAGTCAAACCATCCAGTAGTCCGATGAGTGACGTTGCCAGCGATAGCGCCCAACGGCAAACCATCGCGCTGCTGAACATCCTGGCCCTTGGCTCGAGCGAGATCGCTCAGGGCAAGCTGACGGCTGCCGCGAACGTCTTCGGCGAACTAGACCGGCTGGATAAGGAAGACGGCGCATGGAGGCCGCCAATGCGCTCAGAGCGTCAACGTTAGTTTTCCAGTCAGCGCGCCAGGGAGCAGGGCGGAGTCGGTCTGCCGCTCCCCATACGTACTGCTCGACACCCGCAACTGCCGCTCGCTCGTCAGCGCCTCCAGATGCTCGCCCAGGAAGCTGTAGATGCTGTCGTCGAACCGCATCGTGCCCAGCGGCGCCTGGATGCGGCCATCCTCCACCCAGAACGTCGCGAAGCGTGTCATGCCTGTCATGCGGCCCGCCGGCGCATCGGACCAGTTCAGGTACCAGAGATTGCCGATATAGAGACCCGTGCCCAGGGCCGCCAGCACGTCGGCCTGGGCCAGTTCGCCTGCGCCCATCGCAAGGGATAGCGGCATTTCGCGGGCACTGGCGCAATTGGCAGCCAGATCGTACTCGCGCGCGCTGCGCGGATAGACCAGCCGGCCGGCAGGTTGTCCCGCGCTTACCAGCGTGACATCGCTGCGCGGAATGCCTTCCGGCCCGAAGGCGGGCGCCAGCATGCCGCTCGCGCGTTCGTCCAGATCCAGCAGACGGCTAAGACGGGCGCCGCCGTCATACAGGCGCTGCAGCGGACTTTCCTTCTGCGCCAGCGCGCGGGCCGAGAAGCCGCCCCATGAGAGCATGCCCGCCACCTCCTCGAGCGCGGCGGGGGCCAGATAAGCGCGGTAGTCGCCCGGCGACAGGACGCGCTGCGGCTGGCCCAGGTGTTCCAGCTGCTGGCGCGCATCCGCAAAGCGGCTGGCAAACTCCGCCGCGTCCCAGCGCGCGCCCGCGTAGTCGGCCTTCACCGCCTGACCGTTGGCATGGAACAGGCTCCAGTCGAAATGGAAGCCCTGCGCGGCATGCCAGCCGAAGGCGCCGAAGCTGTTGGCAAAGCCCCGGTACAGCGGGCCGGCGGCATAGATGCCCACCAGGTCGAGCCCATGCGCGGCTGCCTCGATCTGCGCCAGTACCTCCGAACTGTCTGGCGGCGCTGCCGCATTGGCCAGCACGCGCTGCCACGGGTCGCGCTCCAGCAGCAGGTAGGGGTCGGGCTGCAACTGGGCAATTGCCTCACGCAGTTGCAGCAGCCCATCGGCAAGGCGCTGGCGATCGGTCGCCGGCTCGCCGGACAGCGCGATGCCGATGTCGGCATGACGGCCTTCGCGAACCAGCTTGAGGCTCGCCGTGGCTTGCCGCACCTGCCCGGCCTGGCGCACCCGCGCCCGGTTGAAGCGAATGAACTCGGACGCCTCGGCGCTGTACCACAGGGTGAAGGCTTCACCCTCGCCCAGCGCGGCGCGCACATCTTCGGCAAGCGCCGCGAACAACGATTCCGCATCCGCCATCACGCGGCCCCTCCAAAGACTTCCACTTGCCGGAACACGCAGGCCGGCGATGCATGGCCAACGCGCACCACCTGGTTGGGCTCGCCCTTGCCGCAGTAAGGCGTGCCATGCACCTCGAAGGTACTGGCGTCGCCCACGGCAGCCAGGCTGCGCCAGAAGTTGGCGGAAACGCCGCGATAGTTCGGGTTCTTGACCACGCCCTTAAGCTCGCCGTCTTCGATCAGGCGCCCCCATTCGCAGCCAAACTGGAACTTGTTGCGCGCATCGTCGATGGACCATGAGCGGTTGGACGACATCAGGATGCCGCGCTCGATGCCGCCGACCAGTTGCGCCATGGTGCGGTCGCCCGGCTCCAGGTTGAGGTTGGCCATGCGATCGATGGGCGGCCGGTTCCAGTTGCAGGCCCGGCTGTTGGCCACGCCCGGCAGCCCGCTGCGCCACTGCGACAGCGCACCGCCCAGCGGGCGCAGCAGCAAGCCATCGCGGATCAGGAACTCCTTTTGCGCGGGCTGGCCCTCGTCGTCGTGGCCGTAGCTGGCCAGTTCCTCGGGGATGCCGGGGTCGAAGCTGATATTGAGCAGGGGCGAGCCATATTGATAGCGGCCGAAGTCCTCCAGCCCGATAAAGCTGGTGCCGGCATAGTTGCGCTCGTCCCCGAGGATACGATCCAGTTCCAGCGGATGGCCGATGGATTCGTGGATCTGCAGCATCATCTGGTCCGGCATCAGCAGCAGGTCGGTGGCGCCGCTGGGGGCATTGGGTGCCAGCAGCAACTGCAGCGCCTCGTCCGCTACACGGGATGCGGCGCCGGCAAAGCCGAGGCGCGCCATAACCTCGGCGCCGCCCTGCTGGCCGCTGCCGAAGCCGCCGAAGCTGCGTGTCTGGCTGTCGCTGCCGTCGAAAGCGGTCACGCTGATGCCGGGGTAGACAAAGCGCAGCGCCTGCCATTGCTCGGCGCCCGCGCTATTGAGGTAAAGCTGCTCGTGGCGCTGGTGATCGAGATAGACGATCCAGTTCACCAGACGCGTATCGGCGGGCACGCTGGCGGAGACCTCCGCCAGCAGCGCGAAGCGCTCGGCGAGTCCTGGGAACGGGCCGTGCAGGCCGGGGGATTCGTAGCGGGCGTGGCCTGTCGGCGGTTCCAGTCCGCGCAGGTCGACCAGGCCGTGCGCGGCGATTCGCCGGGCGAACGCTTCGGCGCTGTCGAGCGCGCCCTGCAGCCCGGCCAGGCTGAGATCGCTGGTGGCTGCGTAGGCTTCCACGCCATCCAGGCGCACGCTGAGCATGGCGCCCATGTCCTGCGTCAAGGAGGGCGGCTCGGCGATCCCGCGCCGCAGCATGCAATGCTCGCCGGTCTGCCTGACAAGGCGCAGCGAGTGAAACCCGACGCGGGTGGTTAGCGCGGCGAAGTGCTGTCTGGCGCGATCGAACAAGGGGTGCTCCTGGCACGGTTCCGGACGAGTCAGCCTGCCGCGGTGGCGTTCACACGCCGGCAGCGATGACCGATGAACCGGAAATCTTACTATCTTTGCACTTCGCCGAGGCTGGCAGCCGCCTTGCCAGCAACCTCACCTGGGAAGGCGCCACGCGCCGTCGCCATCCCCGTGGCGGGCAGCGCGCGGCAGCCACCCTCAATCCGCCTGCACCCCCGCCGCCTTGATGATCGGAGACCATTTCTCGATCTCCGACTTCAGCCACGTACGCAGCCCTTCCGGCGTCTGCTTGTCCTCCGGCACGATCTCGGCCCCCAGATCGGCAAGCCGCGCCGCCACCGCCGGATCCTTCAACGCGGTGCGCAGCGCCCCGTTGAGCCGGTCGATGACCGCCGGCGGCGTGCCGCGCGGCGCGTAGATGCCGTGCCAGACCTTGACCTCGAAGCCCTTGATCCCGCTTTCCGCCAGCGTTGCGGTGTCAGGCAATGCCTTGATGCGCGAGGTGGTGGTGACGCCGTAGAGCCTGACCTTGTCGGCCTTGATATGCGGCAGCGTCTGGGTGGTCTGGTCGCACAGGATATCGACCTGGCTGCCCAGCAGGGCCGTCATCGCTGGCGCGGTGCCCTGGTAGGGAATCGCGGTGAGTTCGACGCCGATGGCTTTCTGGAACAGCATGCCGCACAGCTGCGAGACGGCGCCAAGCCCGGCATTGGCCAGGTTGACCTTGCCCTGGTTCTGGCGAATGTAGGTGATCAGTTCCGGCAGCGTCCTGGCCGGCAGGTCATGACGGCCAAGCAGGGTCATGGGCACGTCGGCCACCTGGCCGACGAAGCTGAAATCCGTCAACGGCTTGTAGGATAGCTTGCTGTACAGCGCCGGCGCGGTGGCCATGCCGTTGTGGTGGATCAGGATGGTGTAGCCGTCCGGCGCGGCCTTGGCCACGTAGGCGGCGGACACGGTGCCGCCCGCGCCAAGGCGGTTCTCCACCACCACGCTCTGGCCCAGGGTCTTCGACATGGCCGCGGCCATGGTGCGCGCCACCACGTCGGTGGGGCCGCCCGCCGCAAAGGGCACCACCATGGTAATTGGCTTGGCGGGATAGGCATCGGTGGCGCGCGCCGGGGAAGGCAGCGTGAGCGTGAGCGCCGCGCCCAGCGCGGCCAGCGCCATCCAGCGCCAGGGCGCCACTTTTGCGCGGGTCCGCACTGCATTCCCGCCACCGGCCCGCCACGCTTGACCCTGTTTCTTGCTACCTGCCATGATTTTTGTCTCCTTGGACTAAGTTGGCCGGCTGATGCCGGCTCGCGCTCGCCTGCGTCGGCCCGTGGGCGGGCACGCGCGGCGTTGTGTTTGCAGGCAAGCGTGGCGACAAAGCGATGCGCATGCAATACGGATTTGCCTAAGGGTGGGCAAGGCAGGCCGGAAGGCGCCGGTGCCGTGGCGCCGCCGGGCAAGCACGGGTGCCAGAAAGCGCACACAGCGGCTTATCCCCGCGCCCTCCTGTCGCTGTCCTGCCCCTATATGACCCCCTGGCCATCCGCTTCCGGGGGCGCTAAGCCGCTCTTTCGCAAATCCGAATTACCGCGCGGCAGGCCCTCGGGAATAATGGCCGCAAGCTGAATCCAGTATCGTCCGTCGTCCGTCGCGTCCGTCATTCCGCTGACTTCCATCATTTCCACAACGGGGCCCCATTTCATGTTCGCAGAACAATCGCACGACCAGCCGTATCCCGACATCCGCGAGGCCGTGCGCGCACTGTGCGCCGGCTTCGACTCCGCGTACTGGCAACGCGTGGAGGAGCAGAACGCCTTCCCGGAAGAATTCGTCATCGCGCTGACCAAGGCCGGCTGGCTGTCGGCGCTGATCCCCGAGGAATTCGGCGGCTCGGGCCTGCCGCTGACCGCGGCGTCCGTCATCATGGAAGAAATCAACCGCAACGGCGGCAATTCCGGCGCCTGCCACGGCCAGATGTATGTGATGGGTTGCCTGCTGCGCCACGGCTCAGAGGCGCAGAAGCAGCGCTGGCTGCCCGGCATCGCTTCGGGCGAGCTGCGCATGCAGTCGATGGCGGTGACCGAGCCCACCACCGGCACCGACACCACCAAGCTCAAGACCACCGCTGTCAGGAAAGGCGACCGCTACGTCATCAACGGCCAGAAGGTGTGGATCTCGCGGGTGCAGCATTCGGACCTGATGCTGCTGCTGGCGCGCACCACGCCGCTGGACCAGGTCAAGCGCAAGTCGGAAGGGCTGTCGGTGTTCGTGGTGGACCTGCGTGAAGCCATCGGCAAGGGCCTGACCGTGCGGCCCATCCGCAATATGGTCAACCACGAGACCAACGAACTGTTCTTCGACAACCTGGAGATCCCAGCCGAGAACCTGATCGGCGAGGAAGGCAAGGGGCTCAAGTACATCCTTGACGGCCTGAATGCCGAGCGCATCCTGATCGCTTCCGAATGCGTGGGCGACGGCTACTGGTTTATCGAGCGCGCCAGCGGCTATGCGCGCGAGCGCATCGTGTTCGACCGCCCCATCGGCCAGAACCAGGGCATCCAGTTCCCCATCGCGCGTGCCTATGTCAACGTGGAGGCCGCCAGCCTGATGCGCTACAAGGCCGCCGCGCTGTTCGACGCCGGCAAGGCCTGCGGCAAGGAGGCCAATATCTCCAAGCTGCTGGCGGCCGATGCCTCGTGGGAAGCGGCCAACGTCTGCCTGCAGACGCATGGCGGCTTCGGTTTTGCCGCCGAATACGATATCGAGCGCAAGTTCCGCGAGACGCGCCTGTACCAGGTGGCGCCAATCTCCACCAACCTGATCCTGTCGTATGTGGCCGAGCACGTGCTCGACCTGCCGCGTTCGTTCTGAGGCCCACGCATATGCTCGCTTCGCACCAGGGCATCCGCCCGCTGGACGGCATTCGCGTCGTCTCCCTCGAACATGCCGTGGCCGCGCCCTTTGCCACGCGCCAGCTGGCCGATCTCGGCGCGCGCGTGGTCAAGGTGGAGCGCCCCGGCGTGGGTGATTTCGCGCGCGGCTACGACGAGACCGTCAATGGCCAGGCTTCGCACTTCGTCTGGCTCAACCGCGGCAAGGAGAGCCTGACGCTCGACCTCAAGCAGGACGAGGCGCAAGCCGTGCTGCACCGCCTGCTGGCCGATGCCGACGTGCTGGTGCAGAACCTGGCTCCCGGCGCGGCAGCGCGCATGGGACTGGATTTCGATACGCTGCACCCGCGCTACGGCAAGCTGATCGTCTGCGATATCTCGGGCTACGGCGATGCCGGGCCCTATCGCGACAAGAAGGCGTATGACCTGCTGATCCAGGCCGCAGCTGGGCTGATCGGCATCACGGGCAGCGCGGACGAGCCATCGCGCGCGGGCATTTCGATTGCCGACATCGCGGCCGGCATGTACGCCTACAGCGGCATTCTCTCCGCGCTGCTGCAGCGCGGGCGCACGGGCCAGGGCCTGCGCGTGGAAGTGACCATGCTGGAGGCGCTGACCGAGTGGATGAACTACGCGCTGTACTTCGGCCACTATGGCGGCAACGCACCGGCGCGCTTCGGCGCCTCGCATCCGGCCATCGCGCCTTATGGCGTGCACCGCACCGGCGACGGCGGCAGCGTGATCTTCGGGCTGCAGAACGAGCGCGAATGGCAGGCCTTCTGCAACAAGGTGCTGGCGCAGCCCGAATTGCTAAAGGACGAGCGTTTCTCCTCCAACTCGGGGCGCGTGAAGAATCGCGGCGAACTGACCGCGCTGATCGAGGCACGCTTCGCGCCGATGACGGTGACGCAGGTGGAAGCGCTGCTAGACGAAGCGCAGATTGCCAACGCGCCGATGAACGATATCGAGGCCGTGTGGAACCACCCGCAACTGGCGGCACGCGGGCGCTGGCGCGAGGTGGCCAGCCCCGGCGGCCCCATCGGCGCGCTGCTGCCGCCGGCCAACCTGTCGGGTGTGGAACCGGTGATGGGCGACGTGCCGGCGCTCGGCGCGCATAGCGCGGCCATCCTGGCGGAGCTGGGCTACGGCGCGGACGAAATCGCCAGGATGGCGGACAGCAAGACGATTTGAGCCTCAGAACCAGGCCATGACGCCTGCGTGCGATTTCGCGCAGGCGTGGCTCCCCTCTCCCGCTAGCGGGAAGGGGAGGAACAGACAGACAAACAACCACCCCGAACACCGTCCGGAGCCGGCATGAGCCAAGCCACTGACCACACCTACCCTACCCGCCAGCTGTGCGAGTTCCTGGCCCGCTTCACGCTGGCCGACGTGCCCGCCGAAGTGGTGGAGCGCACCAAGGACCTCTTCCTCGACTGGATCGCCTCGGCCATCGCCGGCAAGGACGCTCCCGCCGTGCGCAAGCTGCAGGAGTTCGTCGCCGCGATGGGCCCGCAGCAGGGCCCGGCCGAAGTGCTGGTGGACCGCCGCCGCACTTCGCCCTACTTCGCCGCGCTGATCAACGGCGCGTCCTCGCACGTGGTGGAACAGGACGACGTGCATAACAGCTCGGTGCTGCATCCCGCAGCCGTGGTGTTCCCCGCGGTGATCGCCGCCGCCCAGGCTGAAGGCAAGAGCGGCGCGGACGTGCTGCTGGCCTCCATCGCCGGCTACGAAGCGGGCATCCGCATCGGCGAATTCATGGGCCGTTCGCACTATCGCGTGTTTCACACCACCGGCACCGTCGGCACGCTGGCGGCGGCCGCGGCCGTGGCCAAGCTCTACGGCATGGATGCCGAGGGCATCAACCAGGCGCTCGGCTCGGCCGGCACCCAGGCCGCCGGCCTGTGGGAATTCCTGCGCGATGCCGCGGACTCCAAGCAACTGCACACCGCCAAGGCCGCCGCCGACGGCCTGATGTCCGCGTGGATTGCACGCGCCGGCTTCACCGGCGCCAGGCGCATCCTGGAAGGCCCGCAGGGCATGGCCGCCGGGATGTCCAGCGACGCCAACCCGGCCGCGCTGACCGACGGCCTGGGCACGCGCTGGGCCACCGCCGAAACCTCCTTCAAGTTCTTCGCCTCGTGCCGTCACACGCACCCGGCGGCCGACGCGCTCAAGGACCTGATGCTGCGCGAGAAACTCCGCGCGGACCAGATCGCCAGCGTGACCGCGCACGTGCACCAGGGCGCCATCGACGTGCTTGGCCCGGTGACCGATCCCAAGACCATCCACCAGGCCAAGTTCTCCATGGGTACGGTGCTGGGGCTGGTGGCGGTACACGCGCATGCCGGCCTGGGCGAATTCGAAGACCATGCGCTGCAGGACGCAAAGGTAGCCGCCTTCCGCGACAAGGTGGAGATGGTGCTGGACGACGAGATCAATGCCGCCTACCCGCGCCAGTGGATCGGCCGCGTTACGGTGAAGACCACCGACGGCCGCACGCTGGCGGGCCGCGTGGATGTGCCGAAGGGCGATCCGGGCAATACGCTGTCGCGCCCGGAACTCGAAGCCAAGGCGCTGCAGCTGGGCGCCTTCCGCCACGGCGCGGGCGAGGCCGAGATGCGTGCGATCATTGCCCGCGTGTGGGCGCTGGAAAAACAGGCGAACGTCAACGACTGGCTGCCCGTAGTCAAGTAACGCCCCATCCTGACGAGACCCCCTTCATGTCCACTGCCATCACTTACCTGTTCGTGCCGGGCGACCGGCCCGAACGCTTCGACAAAGCGGCCGCCGCCGCGCCAGACGCGCTGATCCTCGATCTCGAGGATGCCGTGCATCCGGACGCCAAGCCAGCCGCGCGCACGGCCATTACCGCGTGGTTGCTTGAACGTGGCGCACAGGCGCAGGCCTATGTGCGCATCAACGACACCAGCTCCGCCGCCTTCGCCGCCGATATGGACTGGCTGCGCGCGCTGCCGTCCGACGCGCCGCTGGCGGGACTGCTGGTGCCCAAGGCCGAAGACCCGGCCGCGCTTGGCGAGATCGCCCGGGCGCTGGCGCAGGTCAACCCGCAAGGCCGCATCGTCGCGATCATCGAAAGCGCCCGCGGGCTGCACGGCATCGATGCGGTCGCCACCGCGCGCGGCGTGTCGCGGCTGGCTTTCGGCTCCCTGGACTTCGCCGTGGACCTCGGCTGCGCCCATACGCGTGAAGCCTTGCTGATGGCGCGCTCGCGCATCGTGCTGGCCTCGCGCGTGGCGGCACTGCCGCCGCCCGTGGATGGCGTCACCACCGCGCTCAAGGACGAAGCCGTGCTGGCCGACGACGTGGCGCACGCGCGCGCGCTCGGCTTTGCCGCCAAGCTGTGTATCCACCCCGCCCAGCTTGCCGCGGTGCGCGCGGGCTTCCTGCCCACGGCGGAGCAACTGGACTGGGCGCAGCGCGTGCTGGCCGCCACCGCCAGCGGCAGCCACGCGGTACAGGTCGACGGCAAGATGGTCGACCGCCCCGTCATCGAACAGGCCCGGCGCATCCTCGCGCTGGCAAACCACCCCGCAGCGGACCAGCCATGACCCAACTCGAAACCCTGCGCGCCTGGATCGGCCGTAGTGAAAGCCGCACCGAGACCCTTGCCCCCGAGCCCGTGATCGGCCTCGCGGCCACCCTGGACCTCGATGGCGAAGCGCTGGTGCGCGGCCCGCTGCCGCCGCTGTGGCACTGGCTCTACTTCCTGCCGCGCGCGCCGCAGCGCGAGCTTGGGCGGGACGGCCACCCGGCGCTGGGTGGCTTTATGCCGCCGGTGCCGCTGCCGCGCCGCATGTGGGCCGGCGGCGAGCTGGATTTCCACAAGCCGCTGCGGGTGGGCGATACCGTCACCCGCACGTCCACCGTGCGCAATGTCGAGCACAAGAGCGGGCGCAGCGGCGAGCTGTGGTTCGTCACCGTGGAACATGCGCTGACGGTCGACGGCGAGACCGCGCTGAGCGAGCGTCACGACCTGGTCTACCGTGCCATGCCGGAACCGGGACAGCCGCTGCCGCCGCGCCCGCGCCTGGCGCATCAGGCCCAGTGGCAGCGCCAGTTGCGCGCCGACCCGGTCATGTTGTTCCGCTTCTCCGCGCTCACCTTCAACGGCCACCGCATCCACTACGACCACGACTATGTGCGCGACGTGGAAGGCTACCCCGGCCTGGTCGTGCACGGCCCGCTGCAGGCCATGCTCACGCTGGACCTGCTGGCGCGCGAGATGCCCGGCGCCACGGTGCGCCGCTTCGGCTTCCGCGGGCTGGCGCCGATGTTCGATCACGACCTGGTGACCGTAGGCGGCACGCTCGATGCCGCCACGCCTGGCAAGGTCTCGCTGTGGACCGGCGACGATGCCGGCGGCCAGTCGATGGAGGCATGGGCCGTGGTGGAGAGCTGACCGGCACGCTGGCGAAGGACAGCAGGACATCTGCAACGCAGGGGTAACGGGGAACCACATCAACAGGAGCATTCCGATGCATGCAGTCCGCAACACCCTGCCCGACATCCGGCGCAGAATCCGGCACATCGCCAGCGCCGTCATCGTCCTGTGCGGCGCCACGGCTGCGCTCGCGCAGCCAGCGCAGCAAGCCCAGTCCTACCCCACCCGCCCGGTGACGCTGATCGTGCCCTACGCGCCCGGCGGCACCACCGACGTGGTGGTGCGCCAGTTTGCCGTGGCCTTGCAAAAGGCGCTGGGCCAGACCGTGGTGGTCGACAACAAGCCCGGCGTGGCCGGCACCATGGGCGCGCTCGCGCTCATGCAGGCGAAGCCCGACGGCTATACGCTCTCGATGATGCCGGTGACCGTATTCCGCCAGCCCTTCATCCAGAAGACCGCCTTCGATCCGGCACACGATTTCACCTACCTCTCGCGCATCACCGGCTACACCTTCGGCGTGGTAGTGCGGGCCGATTCACCGTGGAAGAACTGGAGCGATTTCCTGCGCGACGCGCGCGCCCGGCCGGGCACCGTCAGCTACGGCTCGCCGGGCCAGTTCAGCTCGCCGCATATCACCATGATCGAGCTGGTCACCAAGGAAAAGCTAACGGTCAACCACGTGCCGTTCAAGGGCGATGCCGATTGCCTGAACTCGCTGATGGGCAACCATGTGCAGCTTTGCGCGGCCGGCAGTTCCGCCGGCACGCTGGTCGATGCGGGCAAGCTGCGCTGGATCAACCTGTGGACGGCGCAACGCTCGCCGCGCTGGCCCGACGCCCCTACGCTGCGCGAACTGGGCTACGACATCGTCTCCAACTCGCCCTACGGCGTGGCTGGCCCAAAAGGCATGGACCCGAAGGTGGTCGGCATCCTGCAGGATGCGCTGCGGCGGGCTGCCGAAGACCCGCAGCATCTTGCCGCGCTAAAGCGGCAGGATCAGGACCTGATGTACCTGGACAGCGCCGGCTACACCCGCTTTGCCATGCAGCAGATCGCACAGGAGAAAGCGCTGGTGGAACGGCTGGGCATCAAGCCCGATTGATCCGATTGATCCGATTGATCCGA
>NZ_JFJV02000083.1:47947-55214 GCF_000611145.1 Cupriavidus sp. SK-3
GTTCACCCGCGCCGCGCCAGGCTGTGGCGCAGCGCCGGTTCTTCCGCTTGCGCGCTTCTTCGCGCCACCAACCCCGACACCGACCGATGACCATCAAGCCCTCCGCAGCAAACCCCGAAGCTGCCAGCTTCGACCCGCGCAGCCACCGCATGTGCGAACAACGCTATTTCGAAGATTTCGTGCCCGGCGAACGCTTTGTGCTTCCCTCGCGCACCATGACCGAGGCGCTGTTCGCCGCCTTCCAGCTGGCGAGCGGCGACAACCATCCCGTGCATTACGACGCGGAGTACTGCCGCGCCCACGGCATGCCGCACATGCTGGCGCACGGCTACCAGGTACTGATCCAGACCGCGGCGGGCGCCGGGCTGTTCCCGCATATGGTGGAAGAGTCGTTGAAGGGCTTTCTCGACCAGAGCAGCCGCTTCCTGCATCCGGTCTACGCGGGAGACACGCTGTACAGCACGCTGGAAGTCAGCGAACTCGCGCCGAACCGCACCACTGGCGTGCTGACCTTGCGCTCGACGGTACACAACCAGCACGGCGTGCTGGTGCTCGACGGCGTACAGCGCTACCTGCTGCGCAAGCGCGCACCGGACGCCTGAACGGCGCCGGGGAAAAAAGGGTTCATTCGACCGCTGCCGTAGCTCCCCTCTCCCACAAGTTGGGGAGGGGAACCATCCGGCCTCAATCCACCTGGATATTCGCCGTCTTCACCACCCCGCCCCACAGCTTCAGTTCGCGCTGGATACGATCGGCCAGCGGCTTCGGCCCGGTGATATTGAGGTCATAGCCGCCCTGCGTCATGCGCTGCTGAAAGGCAGGATCATCGCCGACGGCCTTTTGCGCCTTGACCAGCTTGTCCACCACGTCGGCGGGCATCTTCTGCGGGCCGATCAGCGCGTACCAGCCGGTCAGGTCGTAATTCTTCATGCCGGACTCGACCATCGTCGGCACCGTCGGCAGCGCCGCGTTGCGCGTCTTCGACGTCACCGCCAGCGCGCGCACCTTGCCGCCCTGGATATAGCCGATGGCGGTGCCCGTGATATCGAACATGAACGTGACCTTGCCGCCGATCACATCGGCCATCGCGGGCGAATTGCCCTTGTATGGCACATGCAGCATCTTGACCCCGCTCATTTGCGCCAGCCACTCGGCCGACAAGTGGTTCGAGGCGCCGACACCGGCCGAGCCGAAGCTCACGCCCTCGGGATGCTTGCGCGCGTATTCGACCAGCTCGCCGACGTCCTTGGCCGGGAAGTCCTTGTTGATCAGCAATACGTTGGTGTAATCGGTGATCAGGCCGATGTAGGTGAAATCCTTGTTCGGGTTGAAGTTCACCGACTTCTGGATCAGCGGCGTCATGGTCATGGTCGGGCTGGCCACGAAGTAAAGCGTGTAGCCGTCAGGCGTCGCGCGCGCGGTCAGGTCCGCGGCGATGGCGCCGCTGGCGCCGGCGCGATTGTCCACCACCACCGGCTGCTTGAGCGTGCGGCCCAGGTAATCGGCATAGATGCGCGCGGCGGTATCGACCGGACCGCCAGGAGCGTAGCCCACGATCAGCTTCACGGGCCGCGTGGGATAGTTGTCCGCCACTGCCGTGCCTTGCACCAGCGCCAGCAGCGCGCCAGCCATCATCATCCATCGTTTCATCTGTCTCCTCCTTGTTGTGTGTTCTGCCAGCCCCCGGCTTGCCGGGGGCTGGCGGCCAGTACGCTTCGACCCGCGGCGAAGCGGTGGCGGCGGCACCGGCCGCCGCAGGTCATGCCGCTACGGCGCCGCCGTCCAGCATGGCGCGCAGCGGCTGCTTCAGGAGCTTGCCGCTGGCGGTGGTGGGAATCGTCTCGATCACGCGGATCTGCGCGGGCCGCTTGTACGGCGCCAGGCTTTCCCGCAGGTAGGCTTCCAGGGCAGCGAGGTCCAGTTTCGCGCCCGGTTGCGTTTCAACAAAGGCCACCACTTCTTCGTTGCCATCGGCTGCCGCGCGCCCGACCACGGCGGACTGGCGCACGCCGGGGAAGGCGTTGATGACCGATTCCACCTCGATCGGGTAGACGTTGAAGCCCGAGCGGATGATCAGGTCCTTGGAGCGGCCCACGATAAACAACGCGCCGTCTTCACCGAGGAAACCGAGATCGCCGGTGTTGAGCCAGCCGCCCGGCAGCAGCGCCTCGGCGGTCTGCTCCGCGTTGCGGAAATAGCCTCGCATCACGCCGGGGCCGCGCACGCGGATCTGGCCGCGTTCGCCGGCGGGCATCCGCTCGCCCTGCTCGTTGGTGATGTTGATCTCCACGCCTTCGACGATGTAGCCGGCCGAGCAATCGGCGCGCGGCGCATCCATGCGGGTGATGAACAGAGAACCGGCGTATTCGGTGATGCCGTAGCCGTGATGCAGCGGCTGGCCGAACCATGCCTCGGTGTCGCGCTTGAGGGTCGGGTCCAGCGGCGCGCCGCCGGTATAGAGATAACGCAGGCGGGGAAACGCCGCGGCGCCGCTCTCCAGCGACGACTCCCGTGCCACCGCCATGATGCGCGTGAACATGGTCGGCACGCCTTGCAGCATGGTGACACCGGGCGACGCCAGCGCGGCGAAGACATCGGCGGCATCGAAGCGGGGGCGCATCACCAGGCTGGCGCCGGCGTACAGCGTGGCCATCAGCACGGTGGCGATGCCGAAGATGTGCGACAGCGGCAACGCGCCGTAAGCGATATCGTCCGGCCCCAGGTTGCGCGAGGTTGCCGAGATCCGCGCGAAGACCGTCAGGCCGGCGTGCGGCACCATCACGCCCTTGGGCGCGCCGGTAGTGCCGGAGGTGTAGATCAGCGTGGCAACGTCGCGCGCCTGGGCGGCATCCACGCGCGCGGGCACCTGTTCGGCGCGCAGGCTGGCGAAGTCCGGATCGAGCGCGGCGCAACCGGTGGGCTGCGCCCCAAGCCGCCTGGCGTGGGCGGCGGCCACATCGGAGACATGGTTGGTAAAGAACGTCAGCAGCGGCTCGGCATGTGCGCGGATGCCGTCGATCTCGCGCGGCGAAAGCCGCGCATTGACCTGGATCGGCCAGGCGTGCAGTGCGCTGCAGGCGAACAGCATCACCACCATCTCGGCGCAGTTCTCGCCCACCACCATCACGCGGTCGCCCTGCCCTACGCCTTGTGCGGCGAGCCAGTCGCGCGTGGCCGTGATGCGCTCCCACAGCGCGCCGTAGCTGAGCACGCCGCCGGTCTCGTACAGGCAGGGCGCCTGCGGCGATTGCTCGGCCCAGTGCCGGGGGATGTCATGGATGAACTCGGGACGGAAGGAGGACATGATGCAAGTGACGATGAGGTTGGAACCGGACGGACCCGGAAGAGACGCAGAGCAAGCTCACTGATCCAGGTGGATGTGAGCCGACTTGATCAGGCCGTCCCACTTCTGGTACTGGGTGCGCATATACGTACCGAACTGCGCCGGCGTGGAAGGAAAAGGCACGGTGCCCTGGCTTGCCAGCCGCGCCGCCAGCTCGGGCTGCGCGAGCGCAGCCACGATCTCGGCGTTGAGGCGGTCGACCACGGCCGCCGGCGTATTGGCGGGCGCCACCACGCCGAACCACGCGGTCAGCTCGTAGCCGGGCACGCCGGCCGCAGCCAGCGTCGGCACGCCGGGCAACTGCCCGGACGGCGTGGCGGTGGTGACTGCCAGCGCCCGCACGCGGCCATCGCGCACATAGGGCAAGGCGGTGGAAATGCTGTCGAACATCATGGTCAGGCGCCCGCCGATCAGGTCGGTCATGGCCGGCGCGCTGCCCTTGTACGGCACATGCTCGATGCGCACGCCCGCCAGGTGGGTGAACAGTTCACCGGCGAGGTGCGAGGACGAACCGTTGCCGAAGGAGCCGTAGCTCAGCTTGCCGGGTTCGCGGCGCGCCAGCGCCAGCAGCTCGGCCACATTGCGCGCGGGCACTGCGGGGTGCACCACCAGTACGTTGGGCAGGTAGGCCACCGAGGCCACCGGCGCGAAATCCTTGAGCGGGTCGTAGCCGGGCTTGTCGTAGAGGCTCTTGTTCACGGCCAGAGAGCCGAAGGTGCCAAACAACAGCGTGTAGCCGTCGGCTGGCGCGCGCGCCACCGCCACGGCGGCGATATTGCCGCCCGCGCCAGGCCGGTTCTCGATGACCACCGGCTGGCCCAGCCGTACTGAAAGTGCGTGGCTGACCTCGCGAGCCAGCAGGTCCGTGGCGCCACCCGGCGGGAAGGGCACGACCAGCCGCACCGGTTTGTCCGGATAGGCCGCAAACGCGCTCGCGGTGGCGGCAAGCCATCCGCAGAGCACGAACAATTTTGTCCAGCGTGACATCGCCCGTCTCCTCGGCGTTGATTGTGTTTTTGCTGCGATGGAACTGCGCCAGTGTGAGCCAGGCGCCGGTGGCGTGCTATTTGGATTTGGCTAAGGCCGTGTTCTGCCCGGCACGTGCGCCTGCGCAGGGCCGGCATCGGTTAGGAAGCGCAAAAGGACGGCTTTGCCATTCCGGAAGAAGCGAACGTCCGCCCCCCCATAGAATCGCAGCATCGTATCGAAGTGGCGGCCGGCGGCCAGCCTTTCCCAACCGAGGGGACAAGCAGATGGATTTGCGTTTCAACGCGGCGGAACAAGCGTTCCGCGAAGAGGTTCGGGGTTTTGTGCAGGCCAGCCTGCCTGCGGATATCCGGGACAAGGTGCTGGCCCACCAGCGCGTCGAGAAGGACGACTACGTGCGCTGGCACCGCATCCTGCACGCGCAGGGCTGGGGCGCGCCGACCTGGCCCACGGAATGGGGCGGCACGGGCTGGAACGCACTGCAGCGCCTGATCTTCGAGATCGAGGCCTTCCGCGCGGGCGCGCCGCGCCTGCTGCCCTTCGGCCTGACCATGATCGGGCCGGTGCTGATGAAATATGCCAGCCAGGAACATAAGGAACGCTTCCTGCCGCGCATCCCCACGGTCGAGGATTTCTGGTGCCAGGGCTACTCCGAGCCCGGCTCCGGCTCCGACCTGGCCTCGCTCAAGACCCGCGCCGTGCGCCAGGGCGACCGCTACATCGTCAACGGCCAGAAAACCTGGACCACGATGGCGCACTTTGCCGACTGGATCTTCTGCCTGGTACGCACCGACACCGAAGCCAAGCCGCAGGAAGGCATCTCGATGCTGCTGATCGACATGAAGACGCCGGGCGTGACGGTGCGCCCGATCGTCACGCTCGACGGCGGCCACGACGTCAACGAAGTCTGGTTCGAGGACGTGGAAGTGCCCGTGGGCAACCTGCTGGGCGAAGAAAACCGCGGCTGGACCTACGCCAAATACCTGCTGGGCCACGAGCGCACCGGCATTGCCGGCATCGGCCACTGCAACCGCGAACTGCGCCAGCTCAAGCATTACGCCGCGCAAGCCACCGATGGCGCCGGCCGCCCGCTGATCGACGATGTGCGCATGCGCGACAAGATCTCCCGCATCGAGATGGACATCATGGCGCTGGAAATGCTGCTGCTGCGCGTCGCCACGCAAGACGCGGGCCGCGGCCCCGGTCCGGAAGCCTCCATCGTCAAGATCCGCGGCTCCGAGATCCAGCAGGACCTGGCCATGCTGCAGATGGAAGTGGCCGGTCCCAATGCCTGGCCGTATTCGCCGCGCTGGCTCGAAGCCGGCGAAACGCCGCCGGCCGATGCGCCGCTGCACGCCCCGGCGTGGGCCGCGCCCGCCGCCTCGACCTACTTCGACATGCGCAAGACATCGATCTACGGCGGCACCACGGAAGTACAAAAGAACATCATCTCCAAGATGATCCTGGGCTTCTGAAGCCACGGAAGACGTCAGAGACTCCGCAAAAAAAAAGCCCGGGATACAAGGAACACGCACAGCCATGGACTTCAACTACAGCGAAGAGCAGCAGATGCTGGCGGACAGCCTGCGCCGCTTCATCGACACCGAATACACCTTCGACAAGCGCCGCAAGAACGCCCGCGGCGGCGGCAGCTTCGACCGCGCCACCTGGGCGCAGCTTGCCGAAATGGGCGTGCTGGGCCTGACCGTGCCCGGCGAGTACGGCGGCTTTGGCGAAAGCGCCGCAAGCCAGCTCGTGGTGCAGCGCGAGCTCGGACGCGGCCTGGTGCTGGAACCAGTCACGCCCACTGCCGTGATGTCCGCCGCCGTGCTGAACGCCTACGGCAGCCAAGCCCAGAAAGACGAATGGCTGCCCGCGATCGCCACCGGCGAACGCGTCATCACCCTCGCCTACCTGGAGCCCACCACCCGCTACCGCCCCGAGACCGCGCGCGCCAGCGCCGAGCGCAAAGGCGACGGCTATGTACTCAACGGCAACAAGAGCCTGGCCTGGCACGGCGAAGCCGCCGACGCCTTCCTGCTCACCGCGCGCATCGCCGGCAGCAACGAACTGGCGCTGTTCCTGGTCCCGCGCGACGCCACCGGACTCACGGTACGCGGCTACCCCACCATGGACGGCCTGCGCGCCGCCGACCTTGCCTTGCAGAACGTCGCGGCAGACGCCACGGCGCTGGTAGGAGACGCGGCCGACGGCCTGGCCGCCCTGCTCCACGGCATCGACCACGGCATTGCCGCGCTCTGCGCGGAAGCCGCCGGCGCGATGGAAAAACTGATCGAAATCACCGGCGAATACCTGCGCACGCGGCAGCAGTTCGGCAAACCGCTGGCGGCGTTCCAGGCCCTGCAGCACCGGATGGCCGACATGCTGGTGCAAAAGGAACTGGCGCTGTCGATGGCCTACGTGGCGGCGCAGGCGCTGGATGAAAGCGACCCTGCGCAACGGCGGCGAATGCTGAGCGCCGCGAAGGTAACTGTGGCCAAGGCCGGGAGAATTGTCGGCCAGCAAGCGGTGCAGCTACACGGCGGCATGGGGATGACGGATGAGCTGGAGGTAGGGGATTACTTCAAGCGATTGACGATGATCGATCCGCTGCTGGGAGACAGTGATTACCACGTGCAGCGATATGGAGAAGTAATGGCAGCATGAGGCATTGAACTGGATTTCATTAAAAGAAAATCCAGTTCAGCTGCCCAGAGAAAGATGCAGGCCAACCGGCGCAACGATTATCCGTCCGGCCCTGCGGCAATCACATCTCTGGCAGAAAAACGCATCACAGCCTCACAAGCCCCCACCCTCACCCGGCAATGGGAGACGCGACCCAACGGGCGCCACCACGAGCGAGGAAGCCGGATCAAAAATCGGTGTAGCCGTGCGGAGCGCCCGAGGGGCGGTCCACACCCCAACGCGATGCGAAGC
>NZ_JFJV02000084.1:0-6562 GCF_000611145.1 Cupriavidus sp. SK-3
CCGTTCTAGAGCCCACTTTAGTCATTTCGTCAATAACTAGCCTGCAGCCCCGTCGCTGTGGGCTTTTTTTTTGTTTACCTTTTTCTGAAGAAGTTACTAGACTGAGTTTTATCTACTACCTCTCCTGATGCGTAAACAAGTCAGTCCCTATCTTGTCAGAACTGTCGTTCTCCAATCGGGGGAGCGGTTGCCGATGCTCTGCGAGCGTTCGACGGGGTTGCCTCTGTATGACCCTACGCTCTATGCGCTGACTGAGCTCCGAGCGAGAAACCGGTCTGCTTCGACGATTCGGCAAGCGCTCCGTAGCGTCATGCTGCTGTGCCTTGTTTTGGATCGCTTGTGCGTCGATCTGGATGCGCGAATGCAAGAGGGGCGGTTTTTAACGTTGGGCGAGATCGAAGAGATTTCGCGTTGCTGCCGCGCCTCGTTGGAGGCAGTGTTGGCTGACGACTTCGCGAAGGACGCCTTGGTTCCGGCCAGGGTAGTGGCGTTAGAGAGGGCTCGCATGCGCACTACCTCGACAGGCATCCCGGCGCATGTTTGCTCCGAGAGTGCTGCAATTCGCATTCACTACATCTGTGGGTATCTCGAATGGCGAGCGACGGGGTGTCTGCTGACGCTGAGTCCTAGCCACGCAACCTACCAGTCGCTCAAAGTGGCGGCTGACCTCGCGTGTCGAGCGCTTCGAGAGCGACTACCCTCGTCGTCTCGGCGAAACCACATCAATCAACGGCAGGGGTTGTCCGTGGAGGCGCGGGCAAAGCTATTAGACCTGATCGACCCCGCTTCCCCGGACAATCCCTGGCCTGGTCGGCACCCAAGGGAGCGAAATGCCCTGATGGTTCGGTGGTACTTGTCACTCGGAATCAGACGAGGCGAACTCCTCGGCGTTCGCGTCGCGGATGTTAACTTCCGCAGCAATGAGGTGCTAATCGCAAGGCGGGCAGACGACCCTGAGGATCCGCGTAGAGATCAGCCGAATACTAAGACGAGTGACCGCCTGTTGGCGCTGGACGAGGACCTGGCCCGGCGAACACGGGACTACGTTATGGGCTGCCGGCGGGCTATCAAAGGGGCGCGCAAACATCAATACCTCTTCGTTGCGAACGGCTCGGGCGCTCCGTTGACAATAGCGGCAGTCAATAAGATCTTCGTGGCGCTGCGAATCAAGTGTCCCGACTTGCTGGAAAAACTGTCTCCGCATGTCCTTCGGCACACTTGGAACGACGATTTTTCGGAAGTGATGGACAGAGAACGGGTCCCCGAAGAGATGGAGAAAAAAATGCGCTCGCGCCTGATGGGCTGGTCGGAAACGTCAGATTCTGCAGCAACCTACACGAGACGGCACGTACAGCGAAAGGCGAGTGACGCGATACTCGATCTGCAGAAAAAGCTAAAGAAGGACGAATCGAGTGAAACCTGACGCCCTCGCACATTTGGGTCAGTCGACTCAGCCTTCTTTTGCGCAACTGCCTTCACGAGCGACGACACGAAGTGGTGTTGTCTTCAACCCACAGACGGTCAAGTGGGTGTACCGCGATGGCGTCGTCGCAATGTCAATCGACTTCGTCCCGGCAGGTGATCAGGTTGTCTCCGAGTTTCTGCTGTCCATGAAGGCCGTCCTGTTGTGGTACGCCGAGAACTCATCTGCACACCATGTTCGTAACCTGCATTCACGCTTAGTGCATTTCCTCGAGTTTCAGTACCGCTCGGCGGGAGCCCCAATCTCCGAGATCAGCAGTGTCGATCTCTTGAACTACAAAACATCCCTCGCTGAGAGCCAAGCCTGGTATCTGGGGACGTTGTCTGGCTTGCTGAGGAAGTGGCACCGCCTTGGCTACGCTGGTGTGAGCGATGCTGCTGCAGCGTTGCTCGAAGACATGCGTACCAAAGGCAACACCAAGGGAGCGGCGGTGCTGACCATGGACCCCGTGATGGGGCCATATACAGCTGTGGAACATGAAGCCATCCAGGCGGCACTGAATGATGCATATATGGACGGTGTCGTTGACGATGGCGAGTATTTTCTCGCTTGGTTGTTCATGGCTCTCGGCCAGCGCCCCGCTCAATACGCTGCCTTGAAGGTACGCGACCTCTCAGTTGCAACGACGAAGGAAGGCGATGCCGCATATATCCTCAGAGTCCCAAGGGCGAAGCAAAGCAACGCTCATCTCCGCGCCGATTTCAAGGAGCGGCCGCTCATCTCTCAGATCGGTGGGCCGTTGCTCAAATACGTCCAGCGAGTTCGCGCACGATTCATGCAACTGTTGGATGACCCGAGTGGAGCACCGATGTTTCCGCAGAAGCGTCCGCGCGATATGGCCGAAGGCTACGAGTATCACCATACCGGCACCAGTCTGGGGCTTGTACTGAAGGCGGCGTTAAACCGTCTCGAAGTGCTCTCTGAACGCACCGGCAAACGCGCTCACATCTCGCCCGTCAAATTCCGGAGAACGTTTGGGACAAGGGCGGCCCAGGAGGGGCATGGCGAACTGGTCATCGCAGAGATGTTGGATCACTCTGACACGCAGAACGTTGGCGTATACGTGGCAGCCGTTCCCGAAATCGCTCAGCGCATCGACCGTGCCGTGGCAATGAGTCTCGCGCCGCTGGCGCAGGCGTTCAAAGGAGTAGTGATTCACGACGAATCGGAAGCTTCACGAGCCGGTGACCCCTCCAGTCGCATCATTGACCTCAGAATCGATCGCAGTGCGAAGCCCATGGGATCGTGCGGCCAACATTCCTTCTGTAGCTTCTCGGCACCAATCGCCTGCTACACCTGCAGGAGCTTCGAGCCATGGCTGGATGGGCCGCACGAAGCGGTCCTCACTCACCTGCTTGACAAGCGTGAACAATTGCTCAGATCAACGGACGAGCGTCTGGCAAGCGTTAACGACAGAACTATCCTCGCGGTTGCGCAAGTTGTCCATATTTGCGAAATGAGGAGAAATTCCTCAAATGGCTGAGATTGTCCATTTTGCGCCGCGAACCGAGCTGGACGCGGAAGCGAACCTCCTGGGTTTTATTGACGTTTGCCGCAATCAGCTGACCGTGTTCGGCGCGAATCTTCCGTTTGATGCGGATGTTTGGGACGTCACCGAGGCGCTGCAACTGAAGGCAAGGAATGGCGCGATCCGCTTAGTATTCAGTACATGGGATACGGCCAACGATCGCGACCCGCTGATGATGCCAGAGCCCTTCTTGTCGTTTGCAAAGGGCTACATGCGGTACTGGCATGCGCTGCGGCCCACCAAGATCGTCGGGAGTCGTCTGGCAGCACTGCGGGCACTTGAGGCCGCCATTTCTGAGGGCGGGCGGCAGTTCGCCCTGGCGCAAGTGTCCCCGGAGACTCTTCACCGCGCTGCCCAGTTGATCCAGGATAAGTTCTCCGCGGCCGTCGCCTACCGAGTTGCCGGGCAGCTTGAGATGGTTTCGGACTTCTTGGTGAAAGGCCGCTTGACCGCGGTGCCGGTGCGCTGGCGGAACCCGATCCCGCGACCGCGAGACAGTGTGCGGGTGGGCAAAGAATTCGATGACGAGCGGCAAGCTAAGCTTCCCTCGCCGACTGCATTGGCTGCGCTGGCCAATGCCTTCCACCTCGCGTTCGAGCCGATTGACGTGCTGGTGTCCTCGATTGCGGCGGTCTTGTGTTCTGCGCCGGACCGCGTCAATGAGGTCTTGCGACTCGAAGTGGATTGCGAAGTGACGCAGACATCGGCTGCGGATGGTCAATCTGAGTATGGCCTCCGGTGGCGCCCTTCGAAAGGGGCCGATCCCATGGTGAAATGGGTAGTGCGATCGATGGTCGATATCGTCAAAGAGGCAGTTGGCAATATCAGGAAGCTGACGGAAACGGCCCGGGACGTTGCGATTTGGTGCGAACAGCATCCCGGTCAGATGTATTTGCCGGCTCACCTTGAACATCTACGTGGGCGGGATCGATTGTCGATGCCAGAGATGCTGGATGTTCTCTTTACAGACTCGGAACATCTACATCGTTTAGCGGCAACGAATTGGTGCCACACCCACGGCATCCGGACGGAAGGTGCGAGGGGGAAACTGACGGCTGCCTTTGCAGACATTGAGCAAACCGTCTTGGCGATGTTGCCGCGCGGGTTTCCGATTGCCAGTGAGGAGCGCAACTTGAAGTACAGCGCCCTGCTGTGCCTAGTGCAAAGAAATGCCCTGCACAGGTCAAGGGCGACATACCGGGGTGTGTTCTATTGTCTTCAGCACCAAGATATCTCCGATGGTCTTGGAGGTAGAACGGAATCCGGCTTCAAGTCCCTGTTCGACCGTCTAGGCTTGACCGAAGACGACGGAAGTCCGATCCGCATCAGGACCCATCAGTTCCGCCACTACCTCAATACCCTGGCTCAGGCAGGCGGCCTCAGTCAACTCGACATTGCCAAATGGTCTGGTCGAGTCAACGTAAGTCAGAACAGAGCTTACGACCATCAATCTGATCGCGATGTGCTGGCGCTCGTTCGGCAAGCTGTCGGAGATGAGCGGCATTCGGTCGGCGCTCTAGCACGGCTGCACAAAGCCACGCTGATTCCAAGGGACGAATTTGCTCGGCTCAAGGTGCCAACGGCGCATACCACGGAGTTTGGTTACTGCATTCACGACTTCGCCATGCTGCCGTGCCAGCTTCATCAAGACTGCCTCAATTGTGATGAACAGGTCTGTATCAAGGGGGATGCGGTCAGGGAGGCCAATCTCCGTCGGCACCGCGACGAAACGCGCATACTGCTTGCGACCGCAGAGGCCGCGGTATCGGAGGAGCTTGCTGGTGCGGATCGATGGCGCGAGCATCAGCGGAATACGCTAGAGCGTCTCGACCAGCTTTGTGGGATTCTCGACGATCCGCGTGTCCCGTTTGGCACGGTGATCCAACCCTCCGGCGTGATGCCTGCCTCGCGCCTGGAGCAGACTGCTGAGCGACGTCAACTCCGGTTCGGAGCCAAGGCGCGTAGCCCAGGGCAGCGAAGGCTGCCTCCACCGGTGGATACGAGCGAAGGGGAGGCGACGGAATGACTCACGTCCGAGCGAGGAACCTCGGTGACGATGACATCGCAGAAATTGTCGCCATCCTTGATGGCTGGGCGGGTAAGCTCAGTTGGGAATTGTTTATCGATGCGATCGAACGCCGCAAGCGGACGCGATATACCCGCCAGGCGCTGCACAGGCATGAGCGTATCAAGCACGCATTTTCCCTGCGAAAGACAGCCTTGTCGGAAGGTCAGGAAGGCGGTGTGCGGCAGGTCGAATCGCCGGAACTTCAGGTCGCTCTGGAGCGCATCGCGCGGTTGGAAGGCGAGAACGAGCGGCTGGCGGCCGAAAACCAACGGTTGCTCGAGCAGTTCGCACGCTGGGCTTACAACGCGCACACGAGAGGTCTCGACAAGGCATTTTTGAGCGGGGCACTTCCTGCCGTAAATCGCGACCAAACAGAGAAACCGATCAAGCTCGTCAAACAGAAGGACCGCTAGGGCGCAAATCTTCTACTGACATTGCCATCCTCAGAACCGTGAGGCGGGGCAAGGCTGCTGGCCTCTACACATCCACGCGGAACAGTTCGGCAATGGGAAGGTCGAAGGCCGCGGCAATGCGGTCGATGTTATCCAGGGAAACATTGCGCGCGCATCGTTCGACATGCGCCAGGAAGGACCGATCCATGCCGCATTCGAATGACAGCTCTTCTTGCGACCAGCCCCGCTGGGCTCGCAAACGTCGCATGTTATCCGCGAGCACTTGGCGAGCACTTGGCCTAGGTGGGCAGGTGGGGGTGACTGACATGCCCGCATAGTGCTAAGCCGCTACTTTTATGTCAGTGGGTTTTGAGTCACAATGGCACTATGCCAATTTTTGGATCTGTCATGAACTCACACCGTGCCCATCGTCCTGCCATGAAAGAAGGGCGGCGTCGCTCCAGTCAAGTCCCACTGTCGGTCGAGAAGACGAGGGATCAAGTTGCCTTCCGCGTTCCCAATTCTGGTTTCAATCTAGTGCTGGAACCGACGGAGGTATCCGCGGCCGTCTTCTACGAAGCGTCGAGCAAGTTAGAGCTTGCTCTTCGTGAAGGAAGCCTCGTGACGGTCCAATGCGATCTGCCGTTTGCCAAGTCCATCGTCGTGTCACTCCTGCCGGAGGAGCGAGATAGTGATTTTCAGTTCGAGCCAAAGGATGGGCACCGGCTTTGTGCTTGGGATGTTGCCGACTGGTAGCCGGACGGGCGCGACGAACCCCCGTGTTGCATCCGTGCGTTCGCGACCATTCTTCTAGTTTTCTACTAGCACGACGGTACGAGCGGACGATGCATCTTGGTATGCTTCCTCGACTCCGCGATGACGGAGCAGACAATCCGACCTTTGCCCACGGGAGCGAACGCCTACCCACGAGGTGCTTCTTGACTGCGACGCTTCACTTTGTTCTGGCGCTGCACCGATCCCGAGTCGGTCCTCCTAGGAATCGAGGTCCGTCTGGGTCGAACTTGGATTTTGTTTGCCCGTAGCGAGCCAGCCGGCCCGATGAGCCATGGCGTCGTGGAGCGCATGGTGCC
>NZ_JFJV02000085.1:0-6556 GCF_000611145.1 Cupriavidus sp. SK-3
AGGGCAGGCATCAAACAATCCTTAACAGAAGCGGCCTCTCGCGCCTGGACACGGTCAACGCGACGGCAGGTGGCTCGGTCTAACGAATTCGCGCTGGGAATCCGCTCAGTCTAGTTATTTTGGCCCCGCGTTGGCGTCGCCGGCAACGTTACAGGTTGGCAACCCATTGATTCGTAAAGACTCGCAGTCTAGCGAATTCGGCTTCCCTGCACCACCACCGGCCCGAGGACTCGCTGCTACACTGAAACCGCCTGCGCGCACCCCGGCCGCGAGCGAACTGCGCCTGGTCATGGGTAATCGGGTGTGCCCCGTCGAGGGGGGCATGGCCTGCCCCAAAAAACTCCGACCGTCTCTGACCGACCCTATATAGGTAGTCCGTCCCGCTTTCATCGATACTTTGGGAGAGGCCGGAGGTACGAACTCGGATGGGCCGACGGCGTTGCTGCCGTCGCCTGCTTCATCATGCCCCGGTCCGTCGTGCAACCACTTCGATCTCGACTGCAGCGCCCCGTGGAAGGCCCGCCACAGCCACGCAGGAGCGAGCGGGAAATGCGCTGCCAAGGTGCTCGGCGTAAGTGGTGTTGAAGCTGTCGTAGTCACTCATGTCCGCGAGGAATACGGTCACCTTTATCACGTCACGCCACTCGCAGCCAGCACCACTCAGTACGGTGCATACGTTTGACATTGCATTGGAGGCCTGGGCAGGAAAGTCGATCGGAATCGATCCGTCAGGGCCTGCGCCGGTTTTTCCCGAGAAGAAAATCAGTCCGGCGTGTTCGACCCAGTCTGAATATGGCTTGCTGTCGAACATACTCAGTCTCCCTGCGCTTCCAGCATGATGCCAGCGACGGAAGCGTTGCCGGCCCGTCTTGCAGCGACGAAATACAGGACGGCACTAATCGTGGCAGCCGTTGTGCCGACGACAGCCAGTGCGATCGCCAGTCCGGACTTCGGATGCCCCAGCCACTCGTTGATCGAGCCTACGGCGAACGGGCCGAGGCCGCCGCTGATGGCGTTGGTCAGGAATACCAGCAGCGCTACGGCTCGGCCGCGCATGCGGTTCGGAATGGCGATTTGCAGCGGCACCGGTGCGAGCGCCATGACGATGCTGGCCGCGTAGGCGCACAGGCCATAGAACGCCAGCGACACGGGCATCGACGGGGCCAGCGGCGCCGCGCAGGCTGCGGGCACCAACAGGGTGGCTGCGCCGCAGGCAATGCGCAGCACCTTGCGCAGCGCGCCGCGGTCGCTGACCTTGCCGACGAACAGGCTCGCGCTGAGAACGCCGGCCATCCCGCCGAGCATGTAGACCGGGCCCGTCATCTTCCCGACTTCGCTGGCGGATAGTCCGAAGCTCCGGATCAGCAAGGTCGGATACCAAGCGGCGTGCGAGTAGAACAGCAGGATGAGTGCCACGTAGCCGAAGAAGTAGGGCAGGCAGAACCGGTTGCGCACGAACAGCTCGCGCAGCACTTCGCCGATCGGTGGCGCGGCCTCCGCGTGGCTTGCCGATACGCCCCGCCGCGCCGGCTCCCGGATTGACACCAGCAGCAACGCCGACAGCGCCAGGCCGGGCAAGCCGACCACGAAGAACACCATCTGCCAAGGTTGCAGGCCTTGCTGCGCCAGCCATGCCGATGTGCCGGGCTGGCCTGCCCAGCCGAGCAGCGCGCCGCCGCCAAGCAGGGCCACGCCGCCGCCCACGTACGGCCCGAGCATGAAGACGCTGCTAGCGCGCGTGACCTTGCGTGGTGGGAAGAGGTCGCTGAAGATCGACAGCGCCGCCGGGCTGAGCGCGGCCTCGGCGATGGCCGTGCCCGCGCGCCAGACCAGCAGTTCGCCGAAGCTGCTCGCCGTGGCGCACATAGCGGTGGAGATCGCCCAGATGGCGACACAGGCCGCGCTGAGCCGCACGCGATTCGAGCGGTCGACCAGGCGCGCCACGAAGACACCCGCCGTTGCGTAGCAGAGTGTGAAGGTCGCCCCCTGCAGCAGGCCGATCTGCGTGTCGCTGAGGAGCAGCGACGCCTTCAGCGGCTGCACGAGGATGCTGACAATCTGGCGGTCGATGTAGGAAAAGGCGAAACAGGTGAAGAACAGGAACACGACGTAGGCATGAGAGGACAGGCTGCCGGCGTTCTCATGTCCATCGGTGCAAGGGGCGTCCATTGTGGGCGCCCCGGGTTGGGTGGGCTGCATGGAGGGATCTCCTCGGAAAATCGGGGGAAGGGTGCGCCGTTCAGGCGAGCCGCGCGGGCGAAGCCAGCAGCGCAATGCAGTCGCCGGGCTCGACGCTCGCGAAAGTCCGGGCGCAAACCACCATTCCGCTGCCGTTAAAATGCAACTCGCGTGGCGGCTCCCACGGGGCGTACGGGTCGAACAGGCGGCCTGCGAGCTGACCTGTGGTCACCTCCTGCCCGAGCGCGAAGCAGGGCTCGAACACTCCGTGGCGAGGCGCGAAAAGGTAGTGCTGCGCACCGTTCACGGCAATGACGCGGGTGTTGTGGCGCGGCGGCGGCGGAGTGTCGTCATGGGTCAAGCCGGCGACATGCAGCACGCGCCGCAGCCCTTCCTCGACGATGGCGAGTCCTTCGACGTTGCAACTCCCGTACCCGCCGAACTCACCGCACAGGAACAGGGTCCCGTGGCGCTCGGCGGCGGCGCCGTAGGTGCGGTCCTCGCCGAGCAGGTCCATCACCATCGTGTGCGGCGCGGCAAAGGCGTGGACCAGCTTCATGTACTCGGCATGGCGCGACGGATCGCCGGGCAGTGCGGCGAGCAACGTCGGCATGTGGTTGAACGAGGCGCCGCCGGCGTGCAGGTCGAGCACCACGTCGGCGCGCGGGAACAGTTCCGTATCGACGTAGTGGGCGATCATGGCCGTGATGGAGCCGTTGCGGTCGCCGGGAAACATCCGGTTCAGGTTGCCGCGGTCGATGGGCGAGGTACGAGACCCATTCAGGAAGGCAGGGAAGTTCAGCGCCGGGATGACGATCAGCCGGCCCCGGATGCGCATTGATGGCATCCGCAGCAGCAGTTTCATCAGCGCGACGGGACCTTCGTACTCGTCGCCATGGTTGCCGCCGGTCAGCAGCACGGTCGGGCCTTCGCCCTGCTTCAGCACGGCCACTGGCACGGGGATGTGGCCGTAGGCCGAGCGGTCATGCGAGAAGGGAACGCGCAGCACGCCGGTCTGGAAGCCTTCGCGCTCGTAGTCGATCCCGGTCGAGATCAGTGATTTCCGGCTGGGGGTGAGAGGGTCATAGGGGTGGCCTTGCATGCCTGTCTCCTTGGTGGGGAAAGCGGGCGGCCGGACATGGCTGTCCGGGCCGCAGATGCATGCACTATTGCCGACGGACGAATTGCCGACAAATGCCGTTTTTTGAGGGTGCTGATGCCTTTAAGGCATCGCTGTCATTACTCTTATAGTCTCGATGAAGCGGGCGAGTGCCGGTTCCAGCGCATTCGCGGGGTGCACGAAGACGAGCGGCATGGGGATCGCCAGGTCGGAGAACGACGCGAAGCGAACCAGCGCCGGCGGGCGGCCGAGGTTGGCCGAGTTGACGATGGCCGCGCCGATGCCTGCGCAGACCAGCGATAACACGGCGGCCTCAGTTGAGACTTCCTGCACCACGTCGAGCGTGACGCCTAGCGCCTGGCAGGCACCGATCAGGCGGTCGTAGTAGAGCGGATAGACCGCGCGCGGGAACGTGATGAAAGGCCAGTTGGCAATGTCACGCAGGGTCACTGTTGGGTGGCGCGAGCCGTCGTCGCCAGGCAGCGTCCAGGCGTGCGGGGCAGCGAGCACCACGTTGTTGGTGGCCAGCGGCAGCGCGGCCAGCGAGGAGTCCAGCGGGCCGTACTGGTAGATGAAGCCGCCGTCGAGCATGCCGTCGCGCAGCGCGTCGAGTTGCTGCGGCGTGTTCATCGGCACAAGTTCGATGCGCACGTCGGGTACCTCTGCTTGAAAGCGCCGGAAGACGTGCGGCACGATGCCATCCCAGCCACTGTTCTCCACGAAGCCAAGGCGGAGGTATCCCTGCACCCCCGTCGAGATCCGCTGCGCGGCGCGGGCGGCAACGTCGAGCCTGGCCAGCGCAGCGCGCGCCTCGCGCAGGTAGGCCTGGCCGGCGGCCGTCAGCTTCAGGCCGCGCGGTGTGCGCGAGAAAAGCGGAAAGCCGAGTTCTTCCTCCATGTCGTGGATCTGCCGCGAGATGGCCGGCTGGGTGACGTGGATGTGCTCGGCGGCGAGCCGGATGCTTTCGTGCTCGGCGACGGCGATGAAGTAGCGTAGGTGTCGTAGTTCCACGATGTCGTACGTCTGGGTGTGGCTGACGATGGCACAGGCGCCGTCAGCGCGAAAGGTCGCCGCCGAGGCGCGCCACCAGGAAGTCGATGAACGCGCGCAGCTTCGGCGGCTGGATCGGCCCGCGCGGGAACACGGCGTGCAGGACCGGGCAGCGGCCCACCCAGCCAGGCAGTACCGGCACCACTAGCCCCTGTGCGGCATGGCGCGCCATGATCAAGTCGGTGGCCATCATCAGGCCGACGCCGTCGAACAGCGGCGCCTTGAGAACCTCAGGGTCGTCGGCCTCGATCACGGGGCGGATGGGGTAATCAGCCAGTTCGTCCTCCCCACCCTCGCGCCGCATCGGCCACGCGTATGCACCGCCGCGCCGGGCCACGCGGGTGGACAGTGCGGCGTGCTGGCGCAGGTCGCGGGGATGGGCGGGCGTGCCGTGACGTGCCAGGTAGGTGGGACTGGCGTAGACGCGGTTCGGAAATGTCGTCAGCCGCCGCGCGGCCATCGAGGAATCCGGCAGGTCGCCCATGCGCAGCGCGAGGTCGATCTCCTCGCTCACCAGATCGAGCGTGCGGTGGTTCAGCACGAGGTCGATGGTCACCTCCGGACAGGCGGCGCGGAAGTCCGCCAGCAGCGGAGCCAGCAGATTGACCGACAGCGAGTAGGACGCCGTGACCCGCAGCGCGCCACGCGGCACGCCGCGCAACTGGCCGACTGCGGCGTCGGCCTTTGCGAGCAGGCCAGGAATGGCGCGGCAGGTCTCGAAGTAAAGCGTGCCGGCTTCGGTCAGGCCGAGCCGGCGCGTAGTCCGGTGCAGGAGCTGCATGCCGAGCCGCTGCTCCAGCTCGCGCAACCGGCGGCTGACAGTGGTCTTAGGCAGTCGCAGTTCCGCCGCCGCGGCCGTGAAGCTGCCGGCCTCGACGACCTTCAGGAAGACTAGCGTGTCGTTCATGTCGGCAGGCATGGCAGTCGGGCTCGCCATTGGTAGAAAGCAGATTATGCCACTCACGGCACAATGATTCCCGGTTCGGGCATCTAATCGGCGTGTGGAGGATCTTCTATCGTTTGGGTGTCACTCATCCTGAAACAGTCAGACATCATGTTCTTGCGCCTCTCCAGCCTCTTCGTTCTCGCTTCGGCCTCCGTGGCCATCCAGGCGGCCAGTCCCGCCAGCACGGGCACGTTGCCTGTGCCGCGGTCCGGCACCGGATGGGAGTCCCGCCAGGCCCCCGGCTTCTACCGCTTCCGCTTCGGCGCGTTCCGGATCACCGCGCTGTCCGATGGCACCGCCCCGCGCGACGTGGCAAAGATCATGAGCAATCCCGGTGCCGTGCGCGAAGCCTACGCGGCGGCCAACCTCGCGTTGCCGATTGAGATCTCGGTCAACTGCTACTTGATCGATACCGGCGAACGTCGCCTGCTGGTGGATACCGGTGCCGGCGAGCTGTTCGGGCCGCAGACGGGCCGGCTCGTCGCCAACCTTCGCGCGGCCGGCTATGAGCCGAGCGACATCGACGACGTGCTGCTCACGCATATCCATGGCGACCATTCTGGCGGGCTCAGCATCGGCGGGCAGCGTGTGTTCCCGAATGCGACCGTGCACGTAGACCGGCGCGACCCGGCGCTGTGGCTCAGTGCCGAAGCCGAGGCAAAGGCCCCGCCAGCAGCACGCAATACATTTCGGCAGTCGCATCAGACTGTTGACCCCTACACTGCGGCAGGCCGGCTCAAGACCTTCGACGGCGCGACGCAACTCTATCCCGGCATCCGCGCTGTACCGCTTTATGGCCATACGCCCGGGATGAGCGGCTACTTCATCGAGAGCCAAGGGCAGCGCCTGCTATTGTGGGGCGACATCATTCACGCCAGCGAGGTGCAGTTCCGCGACCCGGCAATTACGATCGACTACGACGTGGACCGGGCCGTGGCCGCCGCGACCCGGCTACGCGTTCTTACCGACGCCTCTCGGGAGGGGTACCTAGTCGGCGGCGCGCATGTGACATTCCCAGGCATAGGCCGTGTGCGCGCCGAGCGCACCGGCTTCAGTTGGGTGCCGGAGCCCTATAGTGTGACACTCGGGGAATGACCGGATATCTCATCCGCCAAACCTCGATCTTTGTCGGAGATGTGGGGTACGACAGTTCGGAGGGCAGGCAGCGCTGAGATGAGCGTCCGCGTCGGCCGAATTGCTGCCGTTCAACCCAAGGGACGCGATGGCAGTAGCTGTTAAGGATTGTTTGATGCCTGCCCTCG
>NZ_JFJV02000086.1:0-866 GCF_000611145.1 Cupriavidus sp. SK-3
CTCCAGACGCAGGCCGACATGGCGGTCAGCCGGCGGCGCGGTACGCGCGGGTGCGGGGGAGTCATTGGCTGTGATGGCACTACGCGTGCTAGCGAGTCGCTCCTCGGAGAGGCGCACTTCGCTCTGCACTTGTTCCAGCCGGGCTTCGGCGGCCTTGATGGCTTCCGTCACGGACGTGTATCCCTCGGGGACTACCGGCACTTCCTTGACGTCCACGCGGATCTTTATGTCGGTGAGTTGGCGCTGCAGGTCGGCTTTCTCGCGGTTGACCTTCTCAATGGCGAACTGCAGGGCATCGACGTTGGCGCTTTGCGAGGCAAGGGCGGCCTGCGCCTCGATCAGCGCCGCCTGCTGCGCGTCCGTGCTACGGCCAGCGGCGGCGATTTGTTCCTTGAGATACTTGAGTTCGATCTGAGACTGGTCGTGCTGCGCCATACTGGCCGACAACTCTTCCTCGGTACCGGCGAGCTGGTTCTCCAGCGTCTCCATTTCGGAACTCAGGGCGCGGTAGCGGTCAATGAAGGGCAGGATTTCGGCGCGGCTGAACGGCTCGTTACTGCGCTTGGCCTTGACTACCAGCGCGATCTCGTCCGCCGTGATGTCCTGCCGCTTGAGAATGTTCAGCTCCCCGATATTCAGGAAGGTGAGCGCATCGTTGTTGTGCATGAAGCGCTCGTAGATCTGCAGATACCGTTTGGCCGACCACTTGGGGATCCTCAACGTGTGATCGGCAAATCGGTACAAGAGGGAGCGCGCTTCGTTGGCAGCCTGCGCAGAGTCTGGGCGGCGGGCCGACAGCGCCGTGAACGTGATGTGTTGAATCTGTGCGAGCTTAGAGCCGATCACGACGTGCTCGGAAAAGATGC
>NZ_JFJV02000087.1:0-5482 GCF_000611145.1 Cupriavidus sp. SK-3
GACCATGGGCGAGATCGTGCAGGCGGTCAAGCGCGTGACGGACATCATGGGCGAGATCAGTGCCGCATCGGCCGAGCAAAGTTCGGGCATCGAGCAGGTGAACAAGGCCGTGGCCCAGATGGACGAGGTGACGCAGCAGAACGCGGCGCTGGTGGAGCAGGCCGCCGCCGCCGCCGGTTCGCTGGAAGACCAGGCCACGCGCCTGCAAACCTCGGTGGCCAGCTTCCGTCTGGCGCAGGCGGATGCCTTTGCCGGCTCGCGCATCGAAGCAGCGCGTCCCAAGGTGATCGCCGCGGCCAGGCCGGCACGGACCGAACCGTCCACGCATGTCGTCCGCCAGGAAGACACCGAGGCCGCCGAGCCGGCGTTGGTGGACAAGGGGGGACGTGAGGGCGGCCGTGAAGCGAGCACGCCCGTCCTGGCCCGCACTGCCCGCCCCGCCGCGCTTGCCACGTCCGACAACGGTGACTGGAGCGCCTTCTGACGTCAAGCGCAAGGGTTATGCCGCCGGCCCCGGGCCGGCGGTGGCTCGCCGTTAGCGTCACTCAGCACCGCACATCATGACTACCGACATCATCCTGGCGCTTCCCGAGGAAGCCGCGGCCAAGCTGCGCTCCGAGTTCGAACATTTCGTCAAGCTCTCCACCGGGCTGGACAGCGAATTCAGCCCGCCAAGCTTTGACGATTTCCTGCGCGCGCGCCTGCTTCAGCATGACGGCCCGCTGACCGAGCGCGCCGTTACGCGGCTGCTGTCGGGCGGGGAGTACGCATGGGCCAAGCGCGTGTTCAACAAACAGCTGCCCAATGCCATGGCGACCCTGATGCGCGACGCGCAGCGCTTTGGCTACGGCCTGGCGACGCGCTACGAATGGACGCCGCAGGAACGCCTTGCGCATGCCCGTGACTGGTCCCGGCAGATCCTGGAGGACGCGGGGGCCGACCTGGCCTTCATCGAGCTCCTGGCGTCGCAGCTGGCCACCTCGGCGGTGGACATCCGTGCGCTCGAAGAGCAGATGCAGACGCCGGCGTGGCGAGTGGCGGAAAGCCTGCGGCGCCGGGTCTACGACCTCATGTACATGGTGCAGACTGAACGCATCGCGGGCACCGCCCGCTCGCGGCTGGGAGAGCTGCGAGCGGTGGTAGGGCTGGCCATGGACTATGGCACCGTGAGTGCCGAAGAGGCAGCGCGCGTCATGGAGCAGGTGGAGCAAACCTGTCCGCACCTGTTCAGCGAGGAGCCCAATGACCTGCTCGCAAGGGTCGCCGCATGGCTGCGCCGCGTGCTAGTGCAGTGACGTCCCTTTCGTCAATAGTGGAATGTGATTAGTGCACTTCTGTCCGGGGTGATCCAAGAGGCAGATTTAGAGTCTTTATTCTGTTACATACACGTAACAGTTTTGATGCAAATCACATTACAAGCGCGTGACTTGTTACAAACTTTGTCTCCCATGTATGTTTCGTGCGACATTGCTGTACCCCAACGTTAGAGGGGATTGGCAGTCCGGTTGAATTGCCGATATAACTCTCACAGTCGCACTTACACTCTGTAACACTTGTAACGTTTCAGATAAGTCTGACCAAGCGCAGTTCCTTAGTAGTACGCAGTACCCGTCGAACACGCACTCAAACGATCTGGTCGCCTTCAGCCTTCGGCTGCGGGTAAGCGCCGGACAAGCGGTCGAAGGGTTTTTGGTAGCGGGGAAAAATTGGAAAGCAGTGAAGTTCTCCAGGAGATCAGGGAGGTCAATCTCGCCTATCTGCTGCTCGCGCAACGCCTGGTGCGAGAAAATCATCTGGAAGCCATGTTCAGGCTTGGCGTCAGCAAGGAAATTGCCGACATTCTCGCCAAGTTGACACCGGCCCAGCTGGTCAAGCTGGCAGCATCAAACATGGTCCTGTGCCGTTTCCGGTTCGACGACCATGCCTTGCTGTCGACACTCACCCATACAGCCAAGAGCCACGATATGCAGCAGATCCATGCTGCGATCCTGCTCGCACGGCAGCCCGTGGAGTCGCTCAATTGACCGCGCTCCTTCAGGCCCCGTCAGTCCGGAGTACGACGGCCACTCCGGTTCCCAATCGCAAGAGCGTCTTGCAGGACGCCAACCAGACCCAGCTCGCCATCGAGCTGATCGGCCTGGGGGCGCGCCTGCAGGTGCTCGAAGCCGAGACCACGCTCTCGCGCGATCGATTGATCCGCCTCTACAAGGAGCTGCGCGGCGCCTCGCCGCCCAAGGGCATGCTCCCCTTCTCGACCGACTGGTTCACCACCTGGTTGCCAAACATCCATTCCTCGCTGTTCTTCTCGGCCTATCAGTTCATGGTCCAGCAAGGCGAGACGGTTGGCATCCGCGCCGTGGTGGCGAGCTATCGGCTCTATCTTGAGCACGTATCGCTGCTCGAAAGTGAAATTGTCTTAAGTTTCACCCGTGCCTGGACGTTAGTACGGTTTTTCGAGAGCAACATGCTGCAGCTTTCCAGCTGCACGTGCTGCGGCGGGCAGTTCGTTGCACACGCGTACGAGCCGCATGCGAATTTCGTATGCAGCCTGTGCCGACCGCCCTCACGTGCCGGCAAGGCGAAGAAGCTCTCGAAGAACGTCGCTCCCGCGCAAATTGTTGCCTGACTGAATCGATTCGGACGAGACGTTACCAAGCGGATAGTCCGGGCACATGCCCGGGCTGCCGTTGGGAATCCTGTTGCCGTGCGCCGCGAATGCCGGAAGTACCCGGCATCCACGCGCATCCCGTGGCAGCCTGCCAAGCGTACCAACGCTCAGGCAAGGCCTTCGCGGGAACTCGGGAGGAAACCCAAGCTTATTTACCGGATCGCCGGTCCCCGCGTTGGAAGATCATCGATGCCGGGTCAATAAGTCTTCAAGTCTTGCCGTCTTGCGTCGTTAAGTCATAAGACTGCAAGGCTTCAGGACTCCAGATCACTGGGCCTTCAGGTCACTGGGTCACTGGGTCTCGGGTCCGAGGGCGGTTTGCGTGGTTGGTGAGTCTTGCCGGGGCGGGCGGTAAATCCGCCTCTCCCGGAGGGCGACCCTTGTGCGTGCCTGACGCGTGTTTTTCTGACGGGGAATCAATCGTGCTAGTTGTAATTGGCTTTGTTGTCGTAATGGCGGCGGTGCTTGGCGGATACGCCATGACCGGCGGCCATATGGGCGCGCTTTATCAACCGGCAGAGCTTGTCATCATCGGTGGCGCGGCAGTCGGCGCGTTTATCAGCTCCAACAACGGCAAGGCAATCAAGGCCACCATGCATGCGCTGCCGACGCTGTTCCGCAGCAGCAAGTACAGCAAGGCGCTGTACATGGAAGTGATGGCGCTGCTCTACGTCCTGCTGTCCAAGGCCCGCCGCGAAGGCATTCTGTTCCTGGAAAAGGAAATCGCGGATCCGGCGGCCAGCAGCGTGTTCAGCCAGTATCCGCGCATCCTCGCCGATCCGGGAATGATGGAATTCCTGACCGACTACCTGCGCATGATGGTCAACGGCAACATGAATGCCTTCGAGATCGAGGCCCTGATGGACCACGAGATCGAGACCTTTCGCCACGAGGCCGAGGTGCCGGCGCACGCGCTGCACCGCGTCGGCGACGGCCTGCCGGCCTTCGGCATCGTCGCCGCCGTGATGGGCGTGGTGCATGCGCTTGCCTCGGCGGACCTGCCGCCGGCTGAACTCGGTGCGCTGATTGCGCACGCCATGGTCGGCACCTTCCTCGGCATCTTGCTGGCCTATGGTTTCGTTTCGCCGCTGGCCGCGCGTATCGAGCACCAGGTGGACGAGAGCGTGAAGATGTACGAGTGCATCAAGGTCACGCTGCTCGCCTCGCTCAACGGGTATGCGCCGCTGGTGGCCGTGGAATTCGGCCGCAAGGTGCTGTACTCGACTGAGCGTCCATCCTTCCTCGAGCTGGACGACCACGTCCGCGAAGTCAAGAGCATCACCTGACGTAGAGGAGCGGCAGCGATGAGCAGTGAGCACGGTTCGCATCCCATAGTCGTCAAACGCATCAAGAAAAGTGCCGCCGCGCATCATGGCGGTTCATGGAAGATCGCGTACGCGGACTTCATGACCGCGATGATGGCGCTGTTCCTGGTGCTTTGGTTGCTGAAGGCACAGACCCCCAAGGATCTGCAGCAGTTGGCGGAGTACTTTCGCACGCCGCTGAAGGTGGCGATTGCGGGCGGCAACAAGAGCAGCCTGTCCTCAAGCGTGATCCCGGGTGGTGGCCTCGATATCACCCGCCAGGACGCGGAGGTCAGGAAGACCCCCGACGATGCCGTGCAGAAGGCCAAGGAGCGCCAGGAAAGCGAGCGTTTGCGCGCGCTCAAGAACCGGCTCGAGCAGATCATCGAGAATAACCCGGTGCTGCGCCAGTTCCGCCCGCAACTGCTGCTCGACATCACCAGCGAAGGTCTGCGCATCCAGATCCTGGACACGCAGAACCGGCCCATGTTCCGCACCGGCAGCGCCGCGGTCGAGCCGTATATGCGCACCATCCTGCGCGAGATCGGCCCGGTGCTCAACGAGATGCCAAACAAGGTCAGCCTGTCGGGCCATACGGACGCCGCCAACTATTCCAACGGCGAACGCACGTACAGCAACTGGGAACTGTCCTCCGACCGCGCCAATGCCTCGCGGCGCGAGTTGATCGCCGGCGGCATGAACGAGGGCAAGGTGCTGCGCGTGATCGGCCTGGCCGCGACCATGCCGCTCGACAAGAAGGACGAGATGGCACCGGTCAACCGCCGCATCAGCATCGTGGTGCTGAACCAGCGCGCGCAGTCCCGGATCGAGGCAGAGAATGCCAGCGCCGCCGAAGTTTCGGTGGCGGCAAAGGCCGGCGCAGCCGGCCAGGAAGTGCAGGCAGGCCTGGCGGCCGCCTCCGCCCCCGCAGCACCGGCCGCATCGGCGGCCGCTGCGCAGGGCAACGCCGCCGCGGCCCCGGCCAAGCCGGGCAGTGTTCAATGAAGACCGCTTGCCATGCAGGCAGCGGGCTTCGCAGCGAATTTCAGTGAGCCAGGACGGTTATGTCTGTCGATATCGATATCACACAGTTCTACCAGACCTTCTTCGAAGAGGCTGAAGAGCTCCTCGTGGAAATGGAGCAGCTACTGCTCGGGCTGGATCTCGAATCCCCCGATGCGGAAGAGCTGAATGCGATTTTTCGCGCAGCCCACTCTATCAAGGGCGGCGCGGCTACCTTCGGCTTCGCCGCCCTGACCGAAACCACGCACCTGCTGGAAAACCTGCTCGACCGTACGCGGCGGCGGGAACTGGCGTTGTCCCGGACCATCATCGACACTTTTCTGGAAACCAAGGACGTGTTGCAAGATCAGCTCAACGCCTACCGTAACGGTACGGAACCCGATCCGGAAACGCTGGCGCGTATCTGCGCCGTTCTTCAGCAACTGGCGCTAGAGGCTGCGGGCGGCGCGCCCGCGGCAGCGGCTCCCGCGCCGGCGCCGGCGGCAGC
>NZ_JFJV02000088.1:0-176 GCF_000611145.1 Cupriavidus sp. SK-3
AACTGCCTTTGACTTTAAGCCTTTGACGTTGACTTTGACGTTAAGCAGTTGCAGTTGCAGTGAAACCGCCTTTGACTTTAAGCCTTTGAAGTTGAAGTTGGCGTGAAGCAGTCCCAATCCCAATATCCAGCAAAAAATCAACACGAACACCCCCCCCCCCCCCCCCCCCCCCCCCC
>NZ_JFJV02000088.1:191-60624 GCF_000611145.1 Cupriavidus sp. SK-3
CGATTGCAAGGGCCAGGCCAGTGGTGTCTCTGCCTATGTCGATGCGCTGGAAGAAGACAGGCTGCGGGGCGTGGCCGGCCCTGGCCTGGGAGAGTATGCGTGGCGCGAGGATCGTCCCGGGAGTACAAGGGCCGGGTCGAAGTCGGTTGCGAGTATCCCAATCCGCGCCTGGGCGTGCAAAAGCGTGCCGCCGCGCGCTGAGGCATGACAAGGGCTGCGCCCTTGCTTTAGCGCCGCCTCACTTCAATCCGCACTGCCGGCCTTCACCGGATACTTCAGCGCATTCATCTCCATCTTGGCTTTCACCGCCGCATCCAGATCCACATTGAGCGCGTTCAGCAACTGCGCCAGATAGATGGTGATGTCCGCCAGCTCCTGCTCCACATGCGCGCGCTCATCGGTGGACATGATCTCCCGCGCTTCGCCTTCGGTCTTCCACTGGAAGATCTCGACCAGTTCGGCCACTTCCACGCTGAGCGCCATGGCGAGGTTCTTGGGACTGTGGTACTTGCCCCAGCCGCGCGCTTCGCCGAACGCGGCCGCGGCTTGCTGGAGGTTCTTGATGTCGATCAGGGTCATGATGGTTCACTGCGCGGGAAATAGGTACTGCGTGTATTGAACCACGAATGCGCAGCGATGCGTGACCGGCAACGGCATGGTGATGCGGCGCTGGCGCCCTACCATGCCATCTGCGCATTCCATGCGTGAATCCGCTACGATACTGCTCCCAATCGCACGACAAAAAAATAAAAATGGTCACCTCGGTTAAATGGCCTCGCCTGGAAAGCGACATCCTCTCCTGCATGCCCCCGGCGGCGGAAGAATGCATCGCATCCGGGGAGATAATCGCCAGGATCAAGCGGCTCCACCCTAACGACCCGCCGGAACGCGACACGATCAACCGGGCGCTGGAGCGCCTGGAGAGCGACGGGCTGGTCGGGAAGACCGGAAATTCGCGCGCGCGGGTATGGTGGCGCACCGGCAGGAAGGCGATCTCGGATATGGCCCGCCGCCCGCCGCTGGAACTCGCCATTGCGCTCCTGACGCTGCAAAAGCACGCGCCCAACCATCTCCCGAGTCATGTGATCAGTGACCTGGAGGATTATTTCACCGGCGCGGACCGGGTCCTGCGCGAAAGCCCCGTGGACCCGACCCTGATGGATGCCCGTGCCTGGGCAACCAAGACCGTGCGAATCGATGCCGGCTATCCACTGATGTCGCCGCCGATCGGCGACGAGATCCTCAACGCCGTGAGGCGCGCGCTCTACGCCAACAGGGTCCTGTCCGTCTGCTATCAGAACTCAAGGCTGGACAGCGACGAGCCCGCCACGTTCCTGGTGGTGCCACTTGCACTGGTCGAGCGCGGCCCGGTACTGTATCTCGTCGCTAGCAGGGAGCGCAGCGACCGCACCTTCAGGCGCTATCAGCTTCGCCTGGATCGCTTTGTCTCCGCGGCTTGTACCGACGAGGCGGGCAGGCCAGACCCGGACTTCAATCTGAACGCCTACGTCCTGGACAACCAGTACTTCTCCTTCTTTCCCGAAGCGCCGATCCGCCTCGAACTCAGGATCCGGGAAGATGGAGAAATCAGGAACCTGTTCCGCGAACAATGGCTTGCCGACGACCAGGAGATCATCGAGGAAGAGGGCGGCTTCCGGCTGAGCGCCACCGTCATCCCTTCGATCGAACTGCGGAACCTGCTGATGGAGCGGTCACCAACGGTGGAAGTCCTGTCGCCCCCCGGGCTGCGCAAAGAGATCGGAGAGAAGCTCAGGCAGGCTTGCGCCGCCTACTCGCAGGAGCCCGGCGCCGACTAAGCGCCGCCGGGCCACCGCCAGGGCCCGGACTCATAGCGCCGGCCCTGCGCTCACAGGCCAGGGATAGGCGATCGTGATATCGGCCGTCAGGTCCACCGGGCCCGAATTGCGCCGATACGCGCGAATGCGCTGCAGCAGATGCGGATTGAAGGAATCCACATGGTCCATGACATGCGTTTGCGCGGCGACCATGAGGCGGGCGGGCACGGCATACGAGCGGTTGACGGCTGTCCACAGCACCGAGACGAGGCGCTTGGACAGCGCCTCGCTGGTCTGCTCCTGCTCCGTTGCCAGAATGCACAACGCATTCATCGCAGCCAGTTCGTGGAACCCGGAGCGGCGTCCCGCACCCGCCGCGAACAGCGGCTCGATCGCGGTTCGCGCAACGATGGTGAGGGCCGCGGCCAGGCTGCGCTCCCCCGCCAGAATCCAGCAGCCGGTGCGTTCGGCCGGCAGGTGCTGCACCGACCCCAGCACGATGGCAATCTCGCTGGTTCCGCGCCGGCGCGCTTTGCGCATGGCTTCCACCGGACCCATGGCGTTCCAGCGCGCGCCTGCGCAGACCCCGCTCAGCCGCGTCGCGTCGACCAGGTGCACCACCAGGTCGGGCCGGGGCTTTTCCCTGTCGTCCAGCGTCCATTCCAGCCTGCCCTCCAGTGAGGGCAGGTCCGGCAACAGGCCGGCAGCCTCGTCCACGGAGAAGCCCCAGCGGCGCAGCAGCACGCGGCGGGGGTAGTGCTTCAGGTTGGCGATTTGCGTCCGCTCGCTGGACGCGGCATTGGTAGTGACTTGCATGACTTGCCCTCCGATCTGAGGAGTGCAGTTTCAGCCCGCATCTGCGCATCCGATGCGCGGATACGCAACCAACATGATGCCTGTTCCCACCCACCGGTATGAAGGAGAGCAGCATGCGCCAGGACACGCTGAAGGACGCGAATTTCCGTGCCGCGGAAAGCGTCACGTACCTCGTCATGTACCGCTGAGGATTGCGCGATGTGGATACCGTCTCGCGCGGGGTTCGCCCGCGCGTTCGCGATGGCGCCGCCCCGTGGCTACTACTTCAGCCAGAAGATGCACCCGAACCCCGCGTTCTACAAGTACACGTGGCAGATATGGACGCCAGACACCGAACTGGAAGGAAAGGCGTTCCTTGCGCATGCGCCGAAGCTCGGCACCGCGCAGCACATGCGGCTGCGTGCGGAGCTGATCGCCGCGGGACGCCATTTCTTCGTCTATAACGCGGCGCAACCGCGGCTCGGCGCTGCGCCGTTTGATCGCTCCCACCCGAGGTGGGCCGGGGTGCAGTTCGCGCCGGCGCTTGACAACGATATGGATCCCGCATGGAACGGCCACAGATGACGGTGCGTCCGCCCTGCGCGAGCCAATGACGCGCGGGCCGCGAGGACAACGGCGGCGGCGTTGGCTAGATCTTTTCCAGCAACGCCCCCGCGGCACGCTCCGACAGCACCAGGATGAGCTTCATCGTGGCGCGTGTGGCGCCGACAAACAGCCGCCGGATCTCCTTCTCCCCCATCGCCTCGAAGTCGATCTCGGCGAACACGATCGCGGGCGCGGACTGGCCCTTGAAGCGAAACACGGATTCGGCGAGCACATCGCCCTGCGAATAGACGGGTTGCCCGCAAGCATCGTAGTTGCCGGTAAACGAGCGCAGGGTGTGGGGACCAAGCTGGTCATAGCCGAGCAGGCGGGAATTCTCCCGGCCGCGATAGCTGAGCAGCGCGACGTCGTTCTTGCGAAAGCCCGCCGAATAACACATGCGAATGCCGTCCTTGACCGCCTGCAAGAGCCCGGCGTGGTCCCGATAGACCAGGAACTCCACTTCCGCCGTGGAGATCGGCGCGGTCGCCTCAATCTCCACGCCCGGCGGCAGCAGCGGCTGGAGCAGCTTCACAACCGGGCGCGGGCTGCGGAAGTTGCTCCTTGCGCGAAGCCGGACCCAACCCGGCAGCTCCGCGGGCGGATGGCCGTAGAGGTTCTGCATGGGATCTTCCAGCCAGAGCACGCGCGCATCCGGGCTGGCGTGCCGTAGGACAAGGTCGCGCCACTCGGGCGCAAAATCCTGTCCTTCGTCCACGATCACCGTGTCAAAGAGGAATGCCGGCGTAACGGGCAGATGCGCCACGTCCGCGACCAGTTTCGAGAACGCCTCGGATGCGCTGAAATCGGGCGTGCCGCCGCTATGCCTGAGCAACTGGTCGCACAGCATATGAAACGTGCAGACCAGCCCGCCGGCTGGCGCAATGCGCGCGAAATGATCGGCCAGGGGGCGGTTGAAGCAAACATAGAGCGGGCGCCGTCCACGCGCGATGGCGTCCCGATACTCGGCAAGCGCCAGCTGCGTCTTGCCCGAGCCAGCCGTTCCTGTCACGCGCAGGCGGAAGGGCTCGATATCGAGCTGGCGCGCCCAGTGGGACAGCCCGCCGGAAACCCGCGTGACCAGCGTACGCGCCTGGCCGATGAGCGCGCTGACGTCAGTCTCCAGCTGGATGGTGTCGCACAGGAAGCCATGGATCCGCCCGGCCAGGGGACCGTCTTCGCCCGCCGGCAGGATTGCCTGGATCAGCCCGCACAGCTCCCCGCGCCGCCGCGCGTCCACGATGCGCTCCGGCGACAGGCCGGCGGTCAGCGGATTCCGCACGGTATAGTCCGGACAGTAAAGCAGGTGCTCGATGAACACACCCTGGCCATTCAGGCTGCGCATCAGCTTGCCGCGCAGGCCGTCCGCGGTGCGGCCCATCTGGACCGATACCACCTTGATCTTCCCCGCGTAGTTCTTGGCCAGGCCCTCGGCGGTCTCTTCGAGATAGCCGCTCTTCTGCTCGATGATCAACAGTTGCCCGGCACGGTTCACGACGACAAAGTCGATCTCCCCGTAGATCGCGTGCGTGCGTTCCACGTTGGTCCAGTGCACGGCATGGTAGACCGTATAGTCGTCAGGCAGGCCGGCGCTCAGGGTTGCGAGCGTTTCCAGTTCACGCTGGACCGGACCACTTGCCTGCATCGTTTCCCAGCCGTCAGGAATCACGCGCGCCACCAGACTTCTCCTCGCATTGAAATCACGCGAGGATACCTGAATGCGTGCTACCGGAATACCGGCGAGGCAGGGGGCGGTAAGGCCGGGGCCTCCCTGCCTGGCGCTGCGCCCGAGCGTCAGGCCGGCCCCCAGGCGGCCTCATAAAGCGCGGGCATGAGCAGCCCCGCCGGCCCCGTCAGGTCGTAGTCCGCTACCGCGCTGAGCGCCGTGCGCTCCGGGTTGACCTGCACCACCGGCCGGCGCCGCTCCGCCACCCTGAGGGGCAGGCTGGCAGCCGGATGGACCAGCGCGGACGTACCCACGCTGATCAGCATGTCGCACTCGTCGCTGGCGGCCGCCGCCGCCGCCCAGACGTCCTTTGGCAGGCTTTCCCCGAACCAGACCACGCCGGGCCGGATACGCGCGCCGCAATGGCCGCACAGGGGCGGTGCCAGCCGCCGGCCATCGTCCGGCTCCTCGGGGATGCCGGGCGGGAGCGCGTGCGGCCGCCGGCAGGCAAAGCAGATGGGATGATGCAGGCTGCCATGGAGATGCAGCAGGTTATCGCTGCCCGCTCGCTCGTGCAAGTTATCGACATTCTGCGTAACCAGGGTAAGGCGCGGCACCTTCGCGGCCATCCTGGCGATCGCCAGGTGCGCCGGATTGGGCTGCGCCTTCGACACCAGCATCCGCCTCCACTCGTACCAGCCCCACACCAGCTCGGGGTCGCGGCGGAACGCATCGGCATTGGCAAGCTGCGCCGGCTCGAAGCGCTCCCAAAGTCCGCCCATCGGACCGCGAAATGTCGGAACGCCGCTCTCCGCGGAAACGCCTGCCCCGGTCAGGATGACGAGATGCCTGGCGCCGCGCAGGGCGGCCACCAGCTCCGGTGAAATCGTTTGCTCCATGTTCTGTTCCCGAGAATTGCGGCGGGCTGTCTTGCGCAGTGGCGGAACGGACAGCCCTGTTGAATGGCATTTTGAACGGAAACCAGGATAACCGGCTGGTGCGACAAATCGTGTCGCATTGACGCCGGCTCGCGCATGCGACACATGTTGACGCAGGTGTGCCGAGAATGACCTCGTTCCAGACAGGAGATCACCGTGATTCCGCGCCGCCGCCCAACCCGTTACTCCCGCATTCCGCACGATCTCTCGCCGGCCATCCGGCTCTGGCTGCTGCGCCTGCTCGTTCCCCTGGGCGGCCACCAGGACTTTATCCAGTCCGGCGGCTTCAGCAACGACAGGCTGGCGGAAATGCTGGGGCTGGGGGAATGGATCGATCCGGAGGCCGGGGATTTCGATGCGAAGAAAGTCCGGACCCAATTGCGCAAAGTGCATCAGGACGCGGAGGATGCGTGCCGGGAGACGCCCGCCTCGGCTTACCTCAACACCAATATCGCGCGCCTGGCCGAGCTCGTCGGCCTCTCCGGGACGGATTGCCGGATCCTCGAATTTGTCGTGATGCTCAAGAATGAACGCCTGCTCGACGACACCGCGGACTGCCTCGGCCAGCTCTCGTCGGGCAAGGTGTTCCATGTGGTGGCGGTGCTGCTCGACCTGCCCGAAGCGGCCGTGCGCGAAGCGCTGGCCACGCAGGGCGTGCTCGCTCAGTCCGGCCTGGTTTCGGTCGACCGGAGCTGCCGGTCCACGCTGAACGGCAAGCTGGAGCTGCTATCCGACAGCTTCGCCGACCATATCGTCTCGTCCGATGCCGATCCAGTCGGCCTGCTGCGCGATACCGTGGCGCTGGCCTCGCCCGCGCAACTGGCGCTGGCGGACTACGAGCACGTCAACGCCTCGTTGGCCGTGCTCAGGCCCTACCTGCGGCATGCCTTGTCGTCCGGGCGCAAGGGCGTGAACATCTTCCTGCATGGCGCGCCCGGCACCGGCAAGAGCCAGCTCGCCAAGGTGCTGGCCAGGGACCTGGGCAGCGAACTCTTCGAAGTCGCCAGCGAGGACGACGACGGCGACCCGATCGATGGCGAGCGCAGGCTGCGTGCCTTCCGGGCGGCGCAGAGCTTCTTCGGGCAGCGCCAGGCGCTGATCCTTTTCGACGAAGTGGAAGACGTCTTCAACGACGGCGACAGCTTCTTCGGACGCAAGAGCACGGCACAGGCCCGCAAGGCATGGATCAACCGGATGCTGGAGGCGAACCCGGTGCCCACCCTGTGGCTGTCCAACTCCGCCAGCCTCGATGCGGCCTTCCTGCGGCGTTTCGACATGGTCATCGAGTTGCCGGTGCCGGGCAGAAAACAGCGCGCCAGGATTATCGAGAGCGCCTGCCTGGGCCTGCTGGACGCCCGCGCCGTGGAGCGGATGGCCGAGTCCGAGGTCCTGGCGCCCGCCATCGTGACCCGCGCCGCCTCGGTCGTGCAGGCGATCCGCGAAGAGCTGGGCGCGCCCGGCGCGGCGTCCGCGATGGCGCTGCTGATCGACAACACCCTGCAAGCACAGGGGCACGAGCCACTCGGCAAGGCAAACCCCGGCCGGCTGCCCGAGACCTACGATCCCGCGTGCCTCCAAGCGGACGCCGACCTGGGCGAACTCGCAGCGGGAGTGGTCCGGAGCGGAACGGCGCGGCTCTGCCTCTATGGGCCGCCGGGCACCGGCAAGACCGCCTATGGCCGCTGGCTGGCGGAACAGATGGGCGTGCCCCTGCATGTGAAGCGCGCCTCGGACCTGATGTCCAAATGGGTGGGCGACAACGAAAGGAATATCGCCCACGCCTTCCGGCAGGCCGGGCAGGACGGCGCGGTACTCCTGATCGACGAGGTGGACAGCTTCCTGCAAGACCGCCGCGGCGCGCAGCGCGGCTGGGAGGTGAGCCTCGTCAACGAAATGCTGACCCAGATGGAATCCTTCGACGGCGTCTTCATCGCCTCGACCAACCTGGTCGAAGGGCTGGACCAGGCCGCGCTGCGCCGCTTCGACCTGAAAGTGCGGTTTGACTACCTGCAGCCCGCCCAGGCATCGGCGCTGCTCTTCCGTCACTGCCAGGCGCTTGCGCTTGCGGCGCCTTCCGTGGCGCTGCAAGCGCGGCTCGGCCGGCTGCGCGAGCTCACGCCCGGAGACTTTGCGGCAGTCTCGCGGCAGCACCGCTTCCGGCCCATTGGCTCGCCCGCGGATTTCGTCGCCGCGCTCGAGGCGGAGTGCGCGATGAAGGAAGGCGCAAAGGGCACGTTCGGCTTCCTTTGAAGACAATCCGCGTGAAATAATCCCGTGGCCTCGCATACGAAAACCACGAAAACAACGAAACAATCGAACAAGAACGGCAACGAGAACGAGAACGAGAAGAAAAATGCGCTCACTGTCCAAGTCCAAGCTGATGGCTTTCCGGCAATGTCCCAAACGGCTCTGGCTGGAGATTCACCGCCCGGAACGCCGCGAGGATTCGTCCGCCACCGAGGCCAGCTTCGCGATCGGCCACCAGGTAGGAGACATTGCCCGCCGCCTCTATGACCCGGACGGCCAGGGCGTGCTGATCGACGCGCAGAGCGAAGGCTTCGCCGCCGCCTTTGCCCGCAGCCAGGCCGCGCTGGACGCCGCGCAACCGATCTTCGAAGCCGGCTTCTCCGCGGCCGGCGCACTGGCGTTTGCCGATGTGATGCTGCCCGGCGCGACGGCAAGAAAGCGGACCTGGCGGATGATCGAAGTCAAATCATCAACCAGCGTGAAGGACTACCACCAGGACGACACCGCCGTGCAGGCCTTTGTCGCCACGAGCGCCGGCGTGGCGCTAAGCGCCATCGCGCTGGCGCATATCGACAGCCAGTGGGTCTATCCGGGTGCAGGCGACTACCAGGGGCTGCTCACGGAAGTCGACCTGACGGAACAAGCCTTCGGGCGCGCCGAAGAGGTCAAGGGCTGGATTGCCGAAGCGCAGCGCATCGCCGGCCAGCCGGGCGAGCCCGCGATGAAGAGCGGCCGGCACTGCAACCAGCCTTACGAGTGCGGCTTCCTGGGTTACTGCGAGAGCCAGGAGCCCTCGGCGGAATTCCCGGTGCACTGGCTGCCCCGCATCCAGGCCAAGGCGCTCAAGGCGCTGATCGAGCAAGACGGCGTGACCGACCTGCGTGACGTACCGGACCGCCTCCTGAACGAGCGGCAGCGCCTCGTCAAGACCCATACGCTGTCCGGACAGGCATTCTTCGACGCCGCGGGCGCCGCGGCCGACCTGGCGCCCCACAAGCTGCCCGCCTACTTCCTCGACTTCGAGACGATCCAGTTCGCCGTACCGATCTGGAAAGGGACGCGCCCCTACCAGCAACTGCCGTTCCAGTTCAGCGTGCACCGCCTGTCGCGCACGGGCAAGCTGGAGCATCGGTCCTTCCTGGACCTCTCTGGCAACGACCCCTCCCTCGCGTTCGCGCAGGCGCTGGTTGCGGGTTGCGGGGAGAGCGGGCCGGTATTCGTCTATAACGCCGCCTTTGAAACCACGCGCATCCGCGAACTGGCCGAGCGCTTTCCCCGCCTGGCGGCACCGCTGCAGGCCATCAGCGCGCGCGTGGTCGACCTGTTGCCCATTGCCCAGCAACGCTACTACCACCCGAGCCAGCAAGGCAGCTGGAGCATCAAGAAAGTGCTGCCCGCCGTTGCCCCCGACCTGCGATACGACGCACTGGACGGTGTCCAGGACGGCGGCATGGCCATGAGCGCCTACCAGGAAGCCATCCATCCGGGCACGACCCGCGCCCGCAAGGAGCAGATCGAACGGCAACTGTTGGACTACTGCGGGCTGGACACCTTCGCCATGGTACGGCTCTGGCAGTTCTTTGCCGGCCGCGGCGACCTGAAGCTGTAACGCCAATGCCCAAGCGACCCGACACATTGGAAACGGTGCAGCTGGCGCTGGAACTGCTGCGCCGCATTCCACGCAACCGCAAGGTTTCCGCCGCCGACCTGCACGTCCAGCTGACCAACGCCGGACTCTCCCGGGACCTGCGGACCATCCAGCGCCAGCTCGAGATGCTCAGCGAGCACTTCGGCATCGAGCGCGACGACAGCAGCAAGCCCTATGGCTACCGCTGGAAAGAGCAGGCCAGCGGCCTGTCGCTGCCGGTGCTCAACGAGCAGGAGTCGCTCATGCTCGCGCTGGCCGAGCAGCACCTGCGCAATCTGCTTCCCGCCAGCCTCATGAAATCGATGGAAGCCTTCTTCCAGCAGGCGCGCACCAATCTCGGACCGCACGCCAACGGCAAGCGCGGGCGCGAGTGGCTGTCCAAGGTGAGAGTGGTCAGCACCACCCAGCCGCTGCTGCCGCCCAAGATCAAGCCCGGCGTATTCGAGGCAGTCAGCAACGCGCTCTACGCGAACTGCTGGCTGGACGTGGACTACAAGAATGCGGCCGGCAAGCGCAAGGACGCCAGGGTGATGCCGTTGGGGCTCGCCCAGCAAGGCGCGCGCTTGTACCTGGTCTGCCGCTATGAAGGCTATGCCAACGAGCGGAGTCTGGCGTTGCACCGCATCGTGGCCGCGCAGGCATCGACACTGACGTTCGAGCGGCCGGCGGCGTTCGATCTGCAGAAATTCGACGCGGACGGACGCTTCGGCTTCGGCGATGGCAAACTGATCCGCCTCACCTTCCGCATCGACAAGGAGGCCGGGCTGCACCTGCTGGAATCGCGCTTGTCGCTGGACCAGGAAGTCAAAGACGCTGGAGACCTGTTCGAGATCAGTGCGACTGTCGTCGAGACCGCGCAACTGGAATGGTGGTTGCGGGGCTTTGGCGACCAGGTGAGCGATGTAAGGCGCGCGCCGGTTGCGAGCGAATAAGTGGGTTGCGGCGGGTCGGGCGCTGTCACGGATGCAGCGCCCGATATGCGGAAAACCAGCGCCGCCCGGCGCCTAATGCGCGAACACGCGCACGATCTCACCCAGGTGCGACACCAGATAGAGCCCGCATCCGATCAGCCCGCCCACGATCGTTCCGTTGATCCGGATCAGCTGCAGGTCCTTGCCGATATTCAGTTCGATGACATGCGCCATCTCGCGCGCGTCCCAGTTCCTGACGGTATCGCTGATATGCCGGGTTAGGAACTGGGCGAAGTCGGGCGCCATATTCCGCGCCGCCTCCTGCATATGCCCGTTCAACGACCCGCGCAACGCAGGGTCCTGCGCCAGCGTTTTTCCCATCCACTGGCCGGAAGCGGCCACCTTGCCGCGCAGCAGGGAATCGCTGCTGTCCAGGTCTCGCCTGAGCCAGTTGCGCAACTCGCCCCACAGCTCACTGGTGTAAGCATTGAGCATTTCATCGTTCTTCACGAACTGCTTGATCTCCTCGCCCTTTTGCAGGAAGGCCGGGTCGCTCTTCAGACGTCCGATCAGGTTCGCCACGGCTTCATCGAAATTCCGCCTGAGTGCGTGGCCGGGATCCTTCCCGATCTGGTCGAGCAGACTCCGGATCGCGTTGGAGATCATTTCCGAGCCGTTGTTTCCAATCCACTCCGAAGGCAGCACCTTCTCCTTCACCGGATGCTCGCTCTTGAGCCATTCGATGATCCTGGTAGAGATGAAGCTGTGCGTCCCGGGCTCCTGCAGCAGCTTGAGCAACTGGAGGATGCCTTCGTCGAGCAGTTCCTGGTGCCTGCCGTTCCTGGTCAGGCTATCCAGGATCGCGCCCGAGGATTTCGACAGGTCCACCTTGTCGATGGCGGCGTGGATCGCACCCCTGATGAACCCCTGGATGCGCGCATCCTCCATCACCTCCAGGATGCCGCTCAGCATCTTGACGGCATAGGCGCCAAGCCGGTCCGTATTGGCGGGGCTGGTCAGCCATTCCGCCACCTGCTGCGCCGGATCGTGCTTGCGGATCAGCGCCACGATCGAGTCGGGGTCCAGGAACTTCTCCCTGACAAACACCGCCAGGTTGTCCGCGATCTCGTCCTTGTGGCTCGGGATGATGGCGGTATGCCGCGACACAAAGGGAATCGGAACCTTCCTGAAGAGCGCCACCACGGCAAACCAGTCGGCCAGCGCCCCCACCATCGCCGCCTCGGCGATGGCCTTGATCCAGTTCACTCCGAGGCCTGACGGCAGGAACGCCGTCACCCCGAACACCGCCGTCGCAACCAGCAGCAATGCGAGAGCCCGGCCCTTGTTCCGCTTCAGTTCCTTTTCTTTATGTTTATCCATGTGTGCGTTACCAATTCATATTGGGTTGCAGCGGCCGGCGCCCGGTTGCTGCGCAGTCACCCCTGAATGCGGACTTTCAAGCGTTCAGGAACATGATCAGTTCCAGCGCACGCATGCCGGTGACGTCATATCCAACCTTCCGATTGACCGAGGCGTGGAATGCCGGAAACCTTGCATCGCGTTGCAACGCAGTCAGGCCATCCAGGTAACGCTCATAGCGGTCCACCCGGTTCACCTGCGCCGCATAGCACGGGCCGGTTTTCGAGAATGCGCACACCTTCGAGTCCCAGATCGCATAGCGGTCCGGCGCCACAAAGTGAAGCAGTTTCGAGGCCCCAACGATGGAATTATTGACCACGCGCTTCAACGCCGACAGGTCGCGATGCGTCAGTCTTCCCGCGCGTGCCGCCATCAGCAGGCCTGCGGCGGCGTGCAAGTCGACAGGCGGCGACAGGCCTGGGTTGATATCAAGGACCGTCGGCATCCACCCGTAAACCATGTGCGCGCCGCGCACGACATCCGCGGCGCTCAACACATCCCGCTCCGAGAAGTACGAAACCAGGTCGCGATATGACGCAATGTACGAGCCAGTCCACGGCACCTGTGTGTCCGCCTCAAGTTCAAATACGTGTTCCATGATGCCTTTGTGATGTGCCGGGCCAGGCTGGACCGCTTAACGCCTGAACACCGGGATATCGGCATATTAAGCGGATGCTTAAGCCGAGTTGGCATCTTGCGGGAAATGACATGTCCTCAGGCAGGGATTGCCGCGCACGCCTGGAAGGCAAGACGCTTCTGCTCGAGCATTCGCGCTATGACGTATTCATCGCACGCTTCCAGCAATGGTTACAGCAGTACGACAACGAGAAGAAACTGCTGGCGACCACACTTACATCGATCGAAGCCACATTGTTGAAACCCGTGCTGGCAGTGATGGAGCAAGAGAGCCCCGCCAAAGGGGAACTCGCCGAGCTTGACTACTACGTCGAGCACCTGAAGCGCGAGCACCACCTGCTGACCCAGGCCGCGACAAACAAGATCCGTGCCGAACTCTCGATGAGGCGGCCCGCGATCGGGGCCGTTCTTGATCATTCCACAACGGCGGAGTCGGTTGCCGCGAAGTTGGCGGAGATCGCCCAGTCAGTTTCGCAAGTGATCCAGGTCTGGCTGGAGAAGGAACTGGAGACTTTCCAGAGGGAACGTATCAACACGGCGCTCCGGGAAGCAGGGCTGGACCCGGAGAAGTATGCGAACCTGAATGAGAGTGAACTGCTCGACAAGCTCGTTGGCCCCATCCTGTCGCAGCTGAAGGGTGTCAACAAGGATTATCTGACCAAGCTGCTGGTCTGGGGACGCAGCCTGAAGATACCTGGGCTGAAAGGACGCTGGCTCAAGACCCTCGAAGTCTGGGCGGGACGAGCGGCCCCGGTGTTGCAGATAGTCTTCTCCCTGGCCGAAGTCGCGATGGCCGCGCGTGGCGAAGAACAGGAGAACGAGCGCAACCGCAGACAGGCCTTGCAGCGCAGCCAATGGATCGAGGAGATTTGCGGAGAACTGCAGGTTGGCCTGACGCAAAGCGTCACCGAGGTAGTCAACTTGGTCACCGAAGAACAGTTGCGCCCCTATGAGAGCAAACGGGTGGAGTTGCAGCGCACTGCCAGCCAGCTGGAGATCGACCGCGCCGCGTGGATCGATCTGAGTGCGCGCTTCAACGCAGTCAGCTTCTAGTACGCCACGGACACGGCATCGCGCTTGTGCCACTATCGATAGCCCGGTTCGGTTAGACACGGAGCCGCAGGACCGGAAGTCCCACGACGCTTGCTGTCGTGGGACTTCCGGTCCTCACCCGCCGGACGCGTCAAAATCCCGGGTACTTGCTCCCTATCCGCCCGGCCGACGCCTCGTTCCCTGAATCCATGTTGACACCCCACGTGGGAAAGCTATTCAGGTCATCCGCAAGTTCGGCGATCACTTCCCGAAGCTCCAGTGGAGCCAGCCATTCACGCGGAATCGCTTCCTCACCATACATCGCACCAAGCAAGTTGCCAGTAATGGCGCCGGTCGAATCAGAGTCGCCGTCGTGATTCACGGCGACAACAACACCATGGCGAAAATCGCGAGCGACAAGGCTGCAATAGAGGGAAATCGCCAGCGCCTCCTCGGCGACCCAGCCTTCGCCGAGACGGGCGATGGCATCCTCATGCGCAACGCCGGAACCGGCAAGCTGCTCCGCGTGCATGATCGCCAGCAGTGTTTCCTCGTGGTCCGGCCGCGCGGCCAGGCATGCCTTGGCCGTCCGCAAGGCATCGGGCAGCGTCGCCCCGTCAGCCAGTTCGTGGACCAGCGCGGCCAGCACGCCGCCCGTCAGCGAACCCGTTGGATGTCCATGGGTGAGAGCGGCAAGCGCGGTCCCAAGATCAAAGGCATGCCGGGGCGAGCGCTGATCCGGATGCCGCCACGCGAACAGCCCTGCCGGCGCCACGCGCATGACGCCGCCGCAACCCTTGCTTCCGTTACGCGCCGGCTCACCCAGCTTCATCATTGCTTCCAGCGCGGACAAGCAAGTGTTGCCCGGCGCGCGGCGGCTGTGCAGCGCAGCCTGCTGGCAGAGCCATCCCGGCTCGGCCAGGATGAGATCGGCATGCCACGCGGGCCGGATCCCCTGCGTATGCAGCCAGCGCAGATAGGCGCGCGCGACCGCGTCCGGATAGCTGCTGACGCCCCGCACCCAGGCGCGCAACAGACCTTCCGCGGTGAACAGCGTCATCTGCGTGTCATCGGTGATGGTGCCGACGCCGCCATAGGCCGGCGCGTACTCCGTGATGCCGCCGGCGCCGAATCGCTCCAGGATCTCCGCGTGCGTCATGAACTCAACAGGCGCGCCCAGCGCATCGCCGACAGCGCCGCCGAGCAGGCAGCCATGGAAGCGGCTGCGCGAAGTCGGCTTGGAAACGGGGGGCGAAACGGGGTTGGAAGCGGGTTGGATTACAGGCATATCTTGCTTCATGTCACCTCCGCTTATCGCAACAGAATCAACTGGGGCACAGCATCGGCGCCGGACCAGATGATCGCGTTCTGTTCAAACTCGGTGCCGAGCGCCTTGGCGTCCTCCAGCGGGATACCAAGCACCAGGAAGCTGGCCTCGCCCGGCCATTTGTTCGACGGATGCTGGCCGATGCCGTCGATGAACGTGAGTCCGCGCCGCGTCAGCTCGCACGCCAGCGCCGCCTGGCGGCGTGCATTGGTAGCGTCGTCGCAAGCCTGCTGGCTGAACGGGTTCCAGGCGGTAATAAATGCGCTGCACGTAACGCCGGATGCATCGTGCAACGCCGCCAGCGGCGCATTGGGCTCGCCGACCCTTAACGTGGCGGGCGCATCTCCGTGGACGTGATAGTGCGTCTCCAGGTAAGCCTGGATGAGTTCGCGATCAATGACTGAGGCAGAAAACAAAAAACCCTCCGTGCAAGGAGGGTCGACGCAGTGCCCGCTTGGTTGTTCCCCAACGACCAGGGAACCACATCCGCTCTCGCGATCCACCTTGCCCGGGTAGGCAGGTTGGCATGGGCGTCGACCCAAATCAGAATGTGGGCGGATTGGAACATGGGGACGGAATGCATGTCAAGGACGCCGAGCCGCCGCGTCAGGCTGTGGGCCGCCTCCCGATGGATTCAGTCCTGCCTCGGCCGGCAACCCATCGCTTACGTAAGCCAACGAAGCATCCGCCGGACGCAATGATGCGCGTACCGCGCATTGGCCGGCAGGCGTCTTCGTGTTCTATTGGCGACCGAACATATGGCGCCACCCGCCAGTGCTAACTTCCTCTCAAGCACCCGGCATGCGCCGAGCCGGGGCGCTATTCTCCGACGGGGAAGAAAGATGAGCAGAACCTACACCCCAGCCACCGTGGCCGATGGCTGGGCACCCATCCTTGCCGAGCTGGTGAAGCATTGGAAAACCAGCTACTCCGCCCGCACGCTGGCCCACTGCTGGCAGGACGCCAAAGGCTTTCCAACGGAAGTCGCCAATGCCATCGAAGCCTATCCGGTCCTGCGAGGCACAGCCATGCTGCCCGCCTTCCCGGAGCAGCAGGCCACGCTTGCGCACCGCGCCACCAAATCGCAGAGCGACATCCGGGTACTGGGCAAATGCGACGGCCAACTGATTTCCTTCGCTGTGGAAGGCAAAGTTGGCGAACCCTTCGACCGCACGCTGGCCGAGTGGCTGGAATCGGGAACGCCGGGAAGGCACACCCGCCTCGACTTCTTCGCCGAAACGCTCGGCCTGCGGGAGATTCCTTTATCGATCAGGTACCAGTTGCTGCGCAGAGCCGCCTCCGCGATCCTGGGAGCGGAACGCTTTAACGCGGATCACGCGGTGATGCTCGTTCACTCGTTCAGCCCGACCAATGCCTGGTTTGAAGACTATCGGGCGTTCGCTGCGTTATTCGGATTGGATGCGAGGCCAAATTGCTTTTACAGCGCGAAGAGGCTGCCGAAGACGGAGCTGCATCTGGGGTGGATTTGTGGGGCTTCGGGGTATTTGGCGCGGTAGGGCAACACTGCGTCATGCGACATCGCCGACGCGGGCGCGATGCGCAATTGTCACCCGGATTCGTCACTCTCTTCGTCTTCTGCCATGCGGGCCAGCGACAAAGTGCCGTTTGCGCCGGATTCCAGCCGCGGTGTGAATTCTTGCCTACACTGCAAACGGCGGCAGCCAAACAGTCGGGGGGCGCCGCCATCGCCGTCCGGTCGCGTCCAGGCGTCTGCCCGCCTGAGATCCGCAGGATCGATGCCATCAAGCCAGCCATGGCATCGATGAAGACCTCAGCGGGGGCAGACATTGTCGAGGTGCGCGCCAGTGTTGACTACTTCAATCGATCCGCATGCCGCCGAAGCCCGGCCCCGCCTGCTCGATACTGTCGACCGGGTTTCCGAGATGTGCTTCGGCCTGTTCATGGCGCTGACCTTCGTGGGGGCGGTATCGGCGGTGGCAGCCCCGGCGGATGCCGCCCGCACCATGTTCCTTACGGCCCTCGGCTGCAACCTGGCCTGGGGGCTTGTCGATGCCGTGATGTACCTGGTCCGCACCCTGACCGAACGGGGGCGCAAACTGTCGCTGGTCAAGGCGGTGCGAAGCGCAAACGACCCGTCTGACGCCATTGCGCGCCTGCGCGGCGCGCTTTCGCCGGCCTTGCGGCCACTGGTGGAAGACGCGGAACTGGAGGCGATACGCAGCCGTATCGCCAGGACATCCGACTGGCCCGCGACGCCCGCTCTGGGCGGCCAGGATTTTCTCGCGGCAGCAGCGATCTTCCTGATTGTCGTACTCGCCACGTTCCCGGTTGCCCTTCCCTTTATTCTCCTCCCCGAGGTATCGACGGCGCTCCTGGTATCGCGGGTCCTCACCATCGTGATGCTGTTCGGCGCCGGCCTCGCCCTCGGGCGACATGCCGGCTTCGGCGGCTGGATGGCAGGCCTGGCCATGACGGTGCTGGGCGTCGCGCTGACCGTGGCCATCATCCTTCTGGGAGGCTGAGCGTGTGGGCCGCCCGGCTGGCCGCGCACTGCCTCCTGCTGGCCGCGGCAACCGCGCCCCTGCCTGCGCGCGCAGCCGGGGAAAGCGAAAGCCAGCCACCCGCGGCGGAAGCGCCCGCGTGGAGTGGCGCGGTCTCGGCTTACCTCAACCTGCCGCGCAGCAGCGATGCCTATGTCACCGGTATCGCCATCGCCAATCGCGGCGCCTTGCACCTGGAAGCACGGAGCAACTATGAAGGCAAGAACGCGTACTCATTCTTCGCCGGGTACAACCTTGCCGCCGGCGAAACCGTACGCTTCGAGGTCACGCCAATCCTGGGGGTGGTCACGGGCAGCACGCACAGCGTGGTGCCCGGATTCGAGGCCACGGTGACCGGCCGGTATGCGGATGCCTATATCGAGTTCGAATACGTGCCGAACGCCGAGCCGTCCGGCTACACCTACGCCTGGACCGAGCTAGCGTTCCGTCCCGTGGGCTGGCTCCGCATCGGCCTTGCCGGACAGCGCACGCGCGCGTATGAAAACGGCCGCGACCTGCAACGCGGCGTCTTTGCGCAAGTAAAGGGCAAGCGCGTCTCCGGCGCGGTGTACTGGTTCAACCCGACGTCGCACGAGCAGATCGTCGTGATCTCAGCGGCGATCAGCTTCTGACGAGTCGTCGCAGAAAGCTGCACCGAAGGTTCGGTTCCAGACAGATTGCCTCCTGCACAAGGGAATAATGGTCACAAGCGCGAATCCTGCGTAGCAGGACCAGACCACCTCATAAGAAGAGGGGGCGAAACAATATGAGCCACCAAGCTGTACGAGCCGCAATGATTGCGGCCGTTGGCCTGCTTGTCGCTGCCGGAGCCTATGCGCAAACGCAAGCGAGGCAAGGCGAGGTAAGCAAGGCGCAAAGGATGTCGGTCTGCCTGTGCGTAGCCGACCTCCTTTTCATGGCCGCTCGACAACGCGATACAGGGGTGCCCAGGCAAGATGTACTGAAGAAGGTGAGTCAGATTGGCGGGGGCGATCCGATCTTTCTCTCCACGGCCACCGAGGCGACAAACATTGCGTACGACATGCCGCAGATATCGCCGGCGAAACTGAGGCAGTTTCATATCGCCAGGTGCGGGACGGAGGAGAGATGAAGTACGTGGACTCCAGGTCCTGCCCGGCTAGCGGCGTGATCGTGAGCCGCATCGGCGGTGCTTGCTCTTGTCCGCGGTGCGGTACTTGCTCTTGATCCTATTGAGACGTCCGCTTTGTCCCTGTTCGCGAACGAAGTCGTCGGAGTGACTGCCAAGGTCGGCGCTGGTAGCGCATTTCTGTTTTCCCGACAGGTAACAACCGTTATCTACCTCCCGCCACGTGTGACGCAGAGATCTCGTTTCCCAGTGCGTGACATTGCGCCTCAATCCTAGTGACCGGTAGAAGCGCTGTTCGGCCTCCGATCTTCTGTAGCGTCAAAATGGCGACTACGCGTTCAGCGAAGAGATTACCGAAATCTTGGAGCATCTGATCTGACGCTTGCATTTGTACGCTGCAAAGACATAGGAAACCGTTGCACGTCGAGGACTCACCAAAGTGCACCCCACTTAGTGGGGATACGGCAAATTCGGAAAGACCTCGCCAGCTACAATGCCGCTACACTCGCGCAATGTACATTTGATCACCCGATGACTATAGCGCGAGTCATATCAATAAAAAACTACTATAGCAATGACCCCAGACTCCTTCGCTTTTGCGTCAACAGCTCTCCACTGGGTAGTCGGGAGTCTTCTCTCCGTAGCACTCTGCGCCTTCTTCTGGCAATTCCTTCGCCCAGCTTGGCGCACCCGTGGCGAGCTAAGACATGCACTGGAGCAACTCAGCAAACTCAAGGCTATAGGGCCGGTTTTGGACTTGGATCGTGTAGCGGATGAGGCAATGTTGAGCGACACACTACGACATTGCTGGGACGAGTACCGCGACACATTGCACGGGCAAAAGCAGGCAACGGCGACCGGAATGATGGAGGTCGTCCGCTTGCGAGCCGGCGCGATGGCGAATGGCTTCTTTACTGAGCAAGCACTGGTCGACTCGCCACTACGTACGGAGTTCTATAAGCATTTGCCCGGCATTCTCACCGGCTTGGGGATTATTGGCACGTTTTCCGGCCTAATCTTCGGTCTTCAGAGCTTTCAGGTATCAGACGATGCGGCGGTGGTCCGGGGCAGCCTGGAGGCACTGATCCTCAGCGTTGGCGGTGCATTTGTCGTTTCAGGCATCGCGATTGCGCTCGCTATGATCGTCACGACTGTTGAAAAGCTAATGCTCAACGGTCGTTATACCCAGGTTGAAGCACTTTGTGGCGTCATCGACAGCCTGTTCGATTCCGGCGCCGGTGAAGAGTACCTGCAACGCCTGGTAGAGGCGTCTGAAACTTCGGCAACGCAGGCCATGCAGATGAAGGAGTCGTTGGTCACCGATCTGAAGCAAGTCCTCAGCGAACTTACGCAGCAACAGATCGCGACGATTACTTCGACCAGCGCGCAGCTTGGCCAGTCGATCACGAGCAGTTTGTCCGAGGGACTGGCTGAGCCTTTGGAGCGCATTTCTCACGCAGTGCAATCGGTTGGCAACAGTCAAGGAGAGGCTGTCAGCAAGCTTCTGACCGACGTGCTGGCCAATTTCACTGCGCAGATGGAAAACATGTTTGGCTCCCAGATGCGCGGCATGAACGACATGCTGGTGCAGACTGCCAACACCATCCAGAGTGCGTCGCAGAGCTTCGAACGTCTTGCCGGGCAGATTCAACAGGCGGGATCGGGCGCGGCAGACGCCATGGCCAAGCGGATGGACGAGGCACTACAGCAGATGCAGGCGCGCCAGGCAGAAGCCAACGACCAGATGCGAGTTTTCATCGACCAACTGAAGCAGAACGTCGCAGATGGGCAAAGCGAGTCTGCTGTGCTCACGCGAAACATGATGCGCGAGCTCAGCGAGAGCACCGGGGCCTTGGTCAAAGGTTTGCAGGAGCAAGCGCACAACGCACAACAAGCGCATACGCAGCATCAGGCGGATCTGGCTGCTCACACGAGTGAGCTGGTAGCCCAACAGTCGGACCAAGTCACGGGTCTCACGAACGCTGTCAAGGAAAGCAGCGCAATGATGCGGCAAACGATTGATCGCTTGGAGAGCGCCACCAACGTGAACGTCGAGCGCATGGGTCTTGGTGCGGAGCGGCTGCAAAGCGCCTCCAACCGCTTGAGCGAGAACCTTGATGCGATGAAGTCCGCTAGCGATGGCATGGCAAGCACCACCGACAAGCTTAACAGCTCGACGAACACGCTGAATACGGCTCTCATCGCAACCCAGCAGGCACTCGGCGAGCAGAAGGCGGTGCGGGATGCGCTGACGACGATGGTCACATCGCTCCGCGACATTGTGGAAAACGCAAAACGCGAAGCAGGAATGACATCGGAGCTGGTCAGCAAGTTGCAAGTTGCCTCCCAGCATTTGGCCGAGGCCCAGAACACGGCGGGTACTTACCTTGAAGATCTAAACGAGGTCCTGGCAGAAGCGCACGCCGCGTTCGCCCAGCAAATGGAAATCACACTCCGTCAGGGAAACAAGGTGTTCCACGAGGAGCTTGCGCAGGCAACCGGCTTACTCAAGGGGGCAATACAGGATCTGGCCGATGTGCTCGACGCAGTTCCTTCTGCGGCGTAGGCAAGGGGCACTAAAACATGATCGGCATACGAATGGCGTCACGCCGACGCGGGCGCGAGGAAGGAGAGAAACCGTTCTGGATCTCTTTCTCTGACTTGATGACGGCATTGATGGTCCTATTTCTGGTGGCGCTCAGCGTAGCGCTCCTTGCAGTCACGAAGAAGATTTCCGACGACGAACGGGAAGAGAAATCGCGGTCGGAGCAGATCAGCGAACTCATGACGGAAGTCCAGAAAGTGGCCGCACAGTTCGATGGCGTGAGGGTCATCGACAGGACCATTGATTTTGGCCCGCGGGGACGCTTCGAGCGGGAGGGCCAAAATACGCTTTCCGCGCAGCAACGCACCTTGGTGCGACAGTTCACGCCCAAACTGTTTGAGCAGTTGCGGACCACGGAGGCTGGGCGCAAGTGGTTCAAGCGGGCGGTAGTGGAAGGCTATGCGAGCCAGACCGGCAAGTATCTCTTCAACCTCAATCTCAGTCTGGAGCGTAGCGAGCGAGTCCTCTGCGAACTTCTGCGTGAGCCCCCGCATGGAGAGCCCGCACTCTCCGAAGCAGATCGTAAGCTTGTTGCAACCCGCTTCTTCGTCGGTGGCGCGTCGTTCAACTCATTGCGCTCGACGGCCGATGATAGCCGCCGGATCGAATTCAAGCTCGAGTTCAAGACACGTCAGGAACGCCAGGAGGAGCTAGCTCACCCAGCCCCACCAGTAGATGATGACGCACTGACCCAGGCTCTGGATCTGAAAGAACGATGCCCGATCGCCGACCGATAGACGCCCTCCGATCTCGCTTGGCTGCCGAAATGGGCTCTGAGCAAGTATTTCGAGCTCCGGTCTGGGGCAACCCGCACGCCATGACAGAGGCGCTTCGTCTTCTCAAGCGCGACTTGAGCGAAGCCGAGCCCAGTGAGCCCGCCTCCGATCAAGTCCAGGCATCCTTGCGACGCTTCGGTGCCACTCAGCAAGTCCAGAACTTCACAGAGCTGAAGTACGTCTGCTATGGCATTAGCGTACCGGTTGGCGAGGAACAATGGCGCGTGATCGACAACGGGCCATTGTTCAAGAGACTGCTGACGCTGGTCGACGAGCAAGAGGTGAGGCCAAAGCAATATCGGCGCTGCTATCAAGGGCTGTTGAATGGCTACTTCAGCTTCACGCACAGCGATACCGCCGCCCCGAGCGAGGTCAACTGGAAGACGCTGCGTGGCTTCCTCGGGAGCAAGCTGGAGCCGATTGCACACACAGCCTCTAGGCGGGGCGTTGTCCCGACATGGCTGCAAACACTTACCTTGCACCGCAACCTACTCACTGACGATCCCTGCAGCCGGTACGCCAACGAGCTCGTCGGGGGCAACACGAGCGAGCTGAAGGAGCTGTGCACGGGGCTCGGCATTGCCAGCAACTCATGGGTGTGGGACGAGGCTCTCATGGCTTATGTTCGCGCTGTTTGTGCGAGCAAGGACGGGGCGTTCCACAATGGCTTGTCAGGTGTACTGCAACTCGTGAACGGCCGTTCTGACTTGAAGCTGCCGCATACGTTAGCCAAGCGAGCGACCGCGATGACGGTCGTGCGTTATTCGCACTGTAGCGAAAAGCCCGAACACGCATCTCTACGTGACACCTGTGTGAACTGGATTGGCAACCCGTGGCTTAAGCGCGTTGCCTGGGATGCCGAGGTAGGACATGAGCCTGCACGCAAGATGGTGGAGGGATGGGTAAAGCGCCGACAGATCAAGGACTTCTTCCAACTTCTGGCCGAAGATGGGGCTGCTGATCTAAGGCGCCTCAACTATTGGTTGATGTGGGAACCCAAGATCACCCAGATGTGGTTCGTTCTAGGATCCGATGCTCGGCGCAACAAGAGCGCGTCCTTTGTCAAACTCCGCAAGAGCATGGAGGAGCAGGAGCGAACGCTGATCGACAACAACGATAGGAACAACGCGTTCGTCATGAGAATCGGGCCGCTCCTGATTATTGAGTTCGGCGTCACCGGAAACGCATGCTATGTCTTCGCTGCCTCTGACTTCCGCACAAACTTGGACGCGCCGACCTTTTCCATCAGCGATTTGAAACAGCGTCTGCATGCCAAGCGCCTCTCCCACATCGCGAACTGGGAGCATCGCTTCGACTACGAGTTGAAGAGCATGTTGCAGTCTGTACCTGCGTCCAAGGGCGAATTGCGCGGCGCTGGCAATGACAAATCTGGCGTGCAACAGGAGAGTGCGGGTCGTGGCTTCGCAGCTGAGCGCTCCCAACAAGAAGCAGCCAGCTGGAAGGTTCCACAGACCGCGAAGCCAGGCACTTTACCCACCCCCACTCGCACTGGAAATTCGCAGACGCAAGCCAGGTCGCTCAGCGATAGCGACATTGAGGCCATCTGCAACCTGTGCACGCAGCACGGCATCGACTGGGAAGACAATCGCCGCAGGAATGGGGCGCTTTGGATACTAATACCAGACCCGCAAAAGCATCCCACTTTTGCGAAGCGCTTGGAAGCGCACGGATTCCGGTTCAAGCAAGGTACAGGATTTTGGCTAAAGGGAGAGGGCTAAAGCATGTTTGGCGCGTGGTTCCGTAAGACACAATCCGAGCCGCATCCCGTTGAAACTGCCCCGCAGGCCGCTTTTGACGCCAACGGCATTCGTTACCGGGCGCCCGCTGGCATGGCTGCCGAGTGGCTAGCGGCGCCCTTCGCATTTCCCAAGGCCGCCGACCTTGGCGCGCGGCTTTCCCAGATTCAGCTGGAGGGTCTCGGTGAATGCAGTGGGGCAGAGTTTTTCCTGCCTTGGGACAGCGTATATGCAGTTCTACGCCACCCTGAGCTCTCCGCCTATCGCGAGCCGCTGCTCTTTCCTCCCGAATCCGACGCACGGCCGCGCCTGAACAGCAAAGGTGCTCTTGCCGATCCCAGCTTTACGATTCTTCTAGACGAATGGGTTGACCCGCAATGGCGACCGCTGCAACCAACGCCAAAGCTAGTTGGACGCACACTTCAGACCGGCAACTCGGTATCGCTGCTGTCAGCGCACATTCACGAGATCCTAGGCGAGTTGGAACGCTTCCACGCGACGCCTGCAGGCGAGCGCACCCAGGCCTTCAAGGAGCAGGTCTTCGGCAAGATGCGACGGCTTGCGACCACGATCGGATGCCCCGTTTCAGACTATGTCGCGCGCACGATTGTCTTGACTCCCGAGCGTCTGGAACTCGCCATGGAGCAACGCGGCACGGGTGACGCAAAGGTAGTTGAGGTCATTCCTGGCTTCGCGGAGGCGCCCGCGCAGTGGCTACCCCTGTTCGACAGGCTCCCGCTCCAAGATAGCTATGACGTGCCGGACGGCCCATCCCTCGTGCGCGTGGTGTTGACGCCAGAGGTGAAGGCCGTGCTTGGGGAAGTCAAGCGGATGCACGGCCGCAGGGTATCCGGCCCGCGTGCGGAGGCGTTCGTGCGGAACCCTTTCGCACTGCTCGGGGAATGCGCCCATGCCGTCATCGACGCCGGTCAATTTGAGGAGAGCCTGGCTGCCGCGGATGTCCGCTTCAAGCGTTTCGCACCGCAAGTCGAGCGGAGCGAGGCGGGACAAGTACTGCGCGTCGCATTGCTGATCGAAGCGATCGACGACGTCAGCGCATCGGCTCGTGAGCCAGTCACAACCTGGTTTGCGTCTGCGGATGAACTGTCCCGGTTCACCGGTAAGCTGAGCCGCTGTCTCGATGACGGGTCGCAATGCGTTACATGGGGGGAGCATGATCTCGAGATCCTGGGCGACACGCCATCCTGCCTAGCTACGCTCGAGAACTGGTTGCGGGATTGGAGCCATCCAGCGCTCTGGACTGCAGCCGAAGTGCTGGACTTGAGCAACTACTCTGAGCGTATCGAGGATATCGGGGTAGAGAAGCCGTTCATCGTTCCAGTCATCGCCAAGAACGACGAGGGTGGTGGGTGGTTCGAAACCAACACCACCGTAGGTGTCCTGGTCAGCCGGGATGCGGAAGGCGCTCGTAATATCGTCCCGATTGCCTTCGGTGAGATACCGTCACTCCAAGAGGCTGTCAGGGCTGCGGAGCAGGCAGGACATACGAAGCTACATTTGCCGGGACTCGATGATCCGGTACCGGTGACCGACGCACGTCATGCAGTCGATGCACTGCTGAAGGCGCAAGCTGCGCTGCAGCGCAACGACTTCAAGCCTCCGAAGGAAAATGTAGCCAATGCCACCAGGAAGCGCCTGGTGATCAAACGGAACTTCGAGGAGATCGACTACAGCGAGTCGCGCGCGGAGGCACTACAAATGCCCGAGGGCCGCAAGGCACGCCTTCCGCAGACGCTCAAGCCCGAAATTCTGCTTAAGGACCATCAGCACGTCGGGGTAGCCTGGATGCAGCACCTCTGGGAGGCGTCCCCGCACAACTGCCGCGGCACGGTGCTGGCGGACGACATGGGCTTGGGGAAGACCCTTCAGCTTCTGGCGTTTATCGCCTCCTGCTTCGAACAGGATCCGTCACTGCCACCCGCTTTGGTTGTCGCGCCAGTAGCGCTCCTGGAAAACTGGCGCAATGAGCTGAGCGGGTTTTTTCTCCCCGGAACACTTCCTCTCCTGATGCTGTATGGAGACGCCCTCAAGTCACTTCGCGTCAGCAAGCACGAACTCGATGCGGAGCTGAAATCTCAGGGCGTCACCAGGCTCCTCAAGAAGAACTGGGTGGGTGACGCGCGACTGGTGCTGACGACCTATGAGACCATGCGTGATCTTGAGTTCGCCATGGCTAGCCAGCCGTGGTCGATTATGGTCTGTGACGAAGCACAGAAGATCAAGAATCCAGCGGCACTGGTCACGCGTTCAGCCAAGAAGCAGAAGGTGAGGTTTCGTATCGCATGTACCGGGACTCCAGTGGAGAACACCCTGGCGGACTTGTGGTGTCTGTTCGATTTCGTCCAACCCGGCATGCTCGGCGCATTGAATCACTTCTCCCGAACCTATCGCCAACCCATCGAAGCCAAGACCGATGAGCAGATGGCCAAAGTCGAAGAATTGAAGGCGGTGATTCAACCTCAGATTCTGCACCGGAAGAAGACCGATGTGGCCAAAGATCTGCCTACTCCGATAGAGGATCCCGTCTGCAAACAGCTTCCTATGTCCGGCTACCAGCAACGGCTCTATGAAGGCGCGCTGGCCGTGCTCCGGGAGCAGCGCGCTACCAACCCATCCGCGCAGTTGCAGGCGCTGCTGGCCATTCGCCAAATCTGCTCAGATCCTCACGGGTTCGCCGAGCCAGATATCCGGCAGATCTCTATCGAACGACTGGTCAACGAATCCCCGAAGATGGGCTGGATGGTAGAGCGTCTGAAGACACTTGCCGCCGATGGAGACAGCAATCACAAGGTGATCGTGTTCTGCGAGTTCAGGGAACTCCAACTTGTTTTGCAGCGCGTGATCGCAGCCTTCTTTGGCTTCGCGCCGAATATCGTAAATGGCGATACGTCCGCGGATCCCCGTACCGCCGGAAACCGGCAGCAGTTGATCGATGCCTTCCAACGAAAGCCTGGGTTCAATGTGATTATCCTCTCGCCGCTGGCAGTGGGATTCGGGGTGAACATCCAAGCCGCGAACCATGTAATCCACTTCACGAGGACGTGGAACCCGGCGAAGGAAGATCAGGCGACAGCTCGCGCATATCGGATTGGCCAAACACGAACCGTTACGGTCTACTACCCAGGGGTGGTCAGCGAGAGCTTTCCAAGCTTCGATGTGAGGCTAGACGCGCTACTCGGCAAGAAGCGCGCCCTGGCCTCCGATATGTTGAATGGTTGCAGCGACTTGAAGGCAGCCGACTTCGCTGATTTTGGGTGATGCCGGCCAAGGAGGATCGCAGCAACGATAACGCCGCAGCACTCCTGTCCCGATCCACGAGTAGCCTCGTGGATCAGATCAGCTTCGTTGTCTGGCAGCAAGGGCCCGGCGATCAGCCTGGCTTCCACGGCGGCTTCCCGTGCTTCGGCAGCGGTGCGCAGGCGACGTTGGCGGGCGGTCACCCGCCGGCGGAGTTGCCGGGGCGGGTGCGCCTGCGCGCCGAGAGCAACTTCCGTAGCCCGCGGCCGGTGGTGAAGATGCTGCAGCCGTTGCTGCCGCCGGATGTGGAGATTGAAGCTACCGCGCCGATTTCTGCGGCGGAGGTGGAGTTCCTGGTTTATGAGGACAACGCGGGGTTGTTGCAGTCGGTGAAGGATGGCATCCGCATGTGCTACTCGGCGGGCTTTCGCAAGGAAGACGTCGCGCTGCTGAGCTATCGTGGCCGGAAGAATTCTCGGTTGCTTGGTTATGACCAGCTTGGCCCGCACAAGCTGCGCTCTTTCACGGGTAACTACGATGCGCTGGGGCAGCCGATTTACTCGCAGGGCGATGTGCTGGCGGAATCGGTGTTTCGGCTCAAGGGGCAGTCAGCGCCAGCCGTTGTTTTTGCTGAGATCGACTTTGAGTCGATGACCGAGAAGGAGATCCGCGGCTCTTTGTTGGCGCTACCCGGGCGACGATGAAGCTGGTGCTGGTGATCTCGGCACGCGCTGCGGAGACATTGCTGGAGAAGATCTAGGCAGTCTCCCCATTGGCTTTCAATCCACACAATATTTAGACAAGACAGTGTTCACACTTTCCCACGCAAATGGACAGCAAATTCCCGATGAGAAATTCCTCGCTGCATGGTCGATCTGGTTCCAGCGCTTTCAGCCATCGCTTGACCCCCTGACTGACGCCATGCCGAGGTTGCCTAGCATAGATCCTCTGGCGCTGCAGCTTGCCGCGGGCGGACATTTCTCGCTAAATGTCCTTTGCCGGACCCTCGCAACGCCGCCGTACCGGAACACGATGCAGGCTACCGGCGATCTGATGGCGGCGAATGCTCATCTGTTGGAACCTCTGGGCGACGTCCGCAACCCGGCGTCCGGACGGCTTGTGGAAGGGGCGCGGCTCACGCCGGACGCCCAGACACTATTAAAGACATCTGCTAGCGATTCGGCATGGGCCGAAGAAATCGAGGCCTTGCTGGCGGCAGATATTGAGGTGGAGGCTGGTGGCGTGGACGAATTGCTAGCGGCATCGCTGGATCCGTATGTCGAGCAAGGCACGGCGGCAGTGATGGCCGCTCCTGTTGGCGGAGCCGGCAGCCGTGGCGACCTGGTTGCGCGCCTGGTTCAGTGGATTGACCAAGACCCGTTTCAGCCGCGATACCGCGGTAAGGCCGTACGGGGCCAAGTGCAAGGCTGGGCGGAACGGCTTGAGGCCTACTTCTGGCCAACTCCCGACGTTGATCATCGCGCTACGCAGCTGCGTCTGACTCCCCTGTTGAACACTGCGCAGGCGCTTGCAGCAACCGCAGGACGCTGGACGCATCAGGAGAAAGAGCAGGCAAACGACTTTGCCAGAGCGGTCTTCAAATGGGGCGGTGTGCCACAGAAGCCGTTCGATGCCCGCACGGTGGAAGCGGTATTCCTGTCCGCCATCGGCGGCATCTCCCAGCCTGGCGCGCTGATGAACAGCGGCTGGACCAAGGTGGCTGCGTTTGCCACCGGGCACGTTGGGGCAGACAACGGTCTGGTCATCTGGGACAGCCGGGTTGCGCACTCGCTTATCCGGCGCATCGATGCATTGTTAGTTGCCGACGGGCAGCTGGGTATCCCATCTTACCTCCAGCATATTGGCCATGTGCCGGGCAGGGGCGGCACGCGCAAGCAGGTCGCTTACACGTTGCCCTGGCCGAGTGGCTACCGCAGCTGGCCCGCGGTGTTTGCGGGCAGCGCGTTGGTGCGGGAGATCCGCGATGAACTAAATCGCCTTGGCATCGCTGCGCTGCTGATCGACGGCAAGGCGACACGCTGGACCGCGCGGCTGGTGGAAATGGTATTGTTCATGGATGGCTATTGAATCGAGAGGGCAGGCAGTGGGTCCTGAGCCCTCATGGGGAGAGAACCCAGCCACAATGCGCTTAGGTTCACGCCGCAATGCGCTGCGCGATCATGGCCTCGAGAAACGCGTCGCGACAGCTTTGTCGTAAAAAATTGGGTGACGATTGCATCTTCCCTAGTGCCACCTGCCAAGCGCCCAGCAGCTCGTCACGGGCGCTGTCCCAGAAAGCAGGCTCATGGTAGAGCGCGAGATAGCGATACCTATCGTCCTTGCACGTAAATGCGCCGTAGCCGTCTGCGGGTTGCCCCTCCCAGATGTCCGGCAGGGCGTGAGGCAGTTGCTCAAGCCCCGAATGCTCAAGAGTGGGAAACCTGCCGGATTGGATCGGGCTGGCGGTAAGTTCCCAGACAAGCTTAGGCCCGTCCATCACGCCCTTCCCTGCGATCACGCCGTTTAGATCCAGATAGCCTTGCAGGCTGTAGCGCTGTTTGCCGGTAGTGCGCAGATGCAGCAATCCGTTTTCCAGGAATGCCAGTGGCGCGACGGCCAGCTTGCGCTCGGCACTGTCACCACTGGCTTCGTGGAGGCTGTCTAATACGGCCTGGAAAGCTTCAGAGAACCAGGTCCTCACGCCGGCGAGCATCTGGCCGCAGGCCAACAGGTCATCATTCTGCATATTTGGGAGAGTATTGTTGGTAAATTGTCCGGCTAGCGCAGAGAGGCGCATTGCCGGATTGCTGCGGGGGCTGCTGAATGCGATTAATGAGGGAAATGCGCTACGCGATCGAAAGCTCTTCACCTTGTCGTCAGCCGAGACTGGGAGCACCCTGCGGTAATGCAGCGCTGCGCGTGCGATGTCGGCTGCGAGCCGCGTCAGCAAGTGCCATTCATCGCCTGCGCTCTTCTGGACGACAGCGGCTAGCCAGATGATGCCGGCATCCTTCATCAGGTAGCCCCATTGCCTCATGGCGTTGTGGCCGGCCAGCGTGTCGTCTAGTTTGTTCTTCTCATCCCATGCATCACATACGGCTGCGCGGAGCAGCCAGAGCGTGTCGCCGATGGATTCCAGCAACACCTTGCCGCTCATGGGGCCGGCGGCAGCCAGCGCAAACGACACGTCCGCCGTGCATGTCAGCGTTTTCAACTTGTCATCGACAGCGAATCCGTGGCCATGGACGCTGCGCACCCCCGCCGGAACCGTGATGCAAAGTTCCGCAGCGGGCGATGCGGCGCGGTCGGCACTGGCGGCAGTCGTGCCGCATCGATTGCGTGCGCAGGGTACCAGCACTTCTTCCGTTCGCCTGACCGCAGTTTCCTTGCGCGATGCCTTGCCTTTCTTTCGTGCTCCGTTGTCTTCGCCTGGAACGACGCGCAGCAAGGGCGATTGGCTGTCCACATGCCGCCGCACGCGGACGGCGTCGATGGCGGTGAGGTACTGACCTTCTCCCACCGTGCCCGCTTCGCGCGGGCTGCCGCGTTCGGCTTGCCCGTCGCGGAGGTTGGTGGGCAACATTAGCGGCACCGAGGCCTCGTCATTCATTACGAACCTGGCTGACTCGGGGAAGAACGGCTCATCAGACACGCTGTTGCCTGCTGCCGTCAGGAAAAGGCGCTCGTCGGCTTCCAGCGAGGCAACATCGACCTCCCCCATCTCATCCTTGCGCTTGCCAAGATCCATCCGCAGGTCGCTGGTGATCTTTGCACGGATGATTCGGTCCACCTGGTATTGATCGAGCGTGCCGTCAAGATAAGGGAAGGCTACGCCCAGGCGTGGTAGCTCGGCCGGCCCGCCGGCTTGCTCAGCCCGGGCATACTGCTCGATGCGCCGGCCGATGAGGCTGCCGAGCCGGTCAACGCGTCCGATGCGCTGCTCGAGGTCGCCGGAGGTCCAGGCGACGCCGTAGTGCACAACTGAGTCGCAGAAGAGGTGCATGTCCACCCCTTCTTTGAGCACGTCGGTGCAGATCAGCACGTTCGGATGGGTGGGGAACTTGAATTGCCTGACCGCGTTCTGGTTCTTGAGCCGGCTGGATCGCCCTATCACTGGCGACATCAAACTGAATGCACGATTGATCTCCTCTTCACAGATCCCTTTCCAGTCTGTGGCGTCACCGCCCCGCAGGCATTTGTCGACGATCAGGTCGAAGTGTTCGATCCAGCGCCGAAACTTCTCCTTCCAGTTGGCTACGTAGACGGATAGCTCACCCAGAACCGGGTCGCCGGCATGCTCCAACAGCCACAGGAGTTTCTCCGGCAGCTCGGTTGCGTTGTCGGGCGTGCGGGCGACGTGCGAGTGCAGCACGTACAGATCCACGATGAAGTCGGTCTGCCGCATCGACTGCAGTATGCAGCGTTGCAAAGCGGCGCGTTTCCACCCCGCATCCGCAGGTTCATCCGTGTCATCGAAGAGCCATTTGTTGCGCGGATCGACGCGAAGCGCATCGATGCGGGCTGCGCCGAGAACGATGTCGAGAAAACGCGCCCACCGTTCAGCGTTCTTCCGCCAGATGCGCTCGTTCTGCTCCTCGGTACCAGTCGGCTCTTCGGGGCGCTTCAGCAGGAAGCCGCGTAGCGGCTTCTGCGAGGGCAAGGTTGCGCTAAGCAGTCGTTGGCTGAACGAGACCAGCTTGCCGTTCTGCTTCCTCTCACCCGACGCGCGCTTCAGTGCATCGAAGTACGGTAACGCGATCGCCTCGCGGAACTCGCTGGCCCGGAATGTTTCGCCGTTCCCGCCGTCTTCATCGTCTTCGTCGTCTTCATTGCCGTCGAGGCTGTCGCTCGGAGCGTCTTCGCCCTCATTCGCATCATGCGAGTCATCTTCAGCCAGACGGCTCGCCCAGAATGCATCAGGCGTCATTCCCGGGTTGCCCTTTCCGCCGAATGCATCGAGGCCGGCCAGCGTTTCCCATGCCTCAATTCGCCGGTCGACCTGCCGCTGAAATTGCACGTGAAGCAGATCCCGGATTTCCTCGACCGTATCGATGCGGCGGACAAACACCAGCGTCTTGTCGCCTGTGCCGTCCTTCAGGCTGCGCTCGAACAGCGCCTCTGCCGTCCGGTTCAGCTTGGCATGGGGCAGCGCCATGGCCTGCTGCCCCGGGCGCTCCGCGCCCGTGCGTCCGTTCATCGCTTTGACAAAGCTGTGATTCAGCTCGTCGATGACGGTCCGGTCCATTGCCCTGTTTGCCTTGTCGTCAGCGCCCGTTTGCTTTCGGTCGAGTGCGGCTTCGTACTCACGCTCTACGGTGTCTTTCGCCACGACGGACTTGCGGCTGGCCTCGGAACGCCGGACCGAGGTCGACAGAGACTCGAACGACGCGCATTCGCCCTGACGGAACCTGTTTTGCTTGCCCGCCAGCACGCCAACCAGACGCTTCTGCACCAGTGCCATAGTCAGCGACAGAAAGGGATCGTCGGCTCCCGTGTAGCGCACGCGCTCATACTTCCGATACTCGATCTTGCCGTAGCGCTGATGCTGGCTGTCCGCGTAAGTGCGGGTCCGGCGCACCATCATCTCGGCAAGCAGGTCGATCACGTCGACCTTGAGGCCAAGCTTAGGGTCGAGCGTCCAGGTGGCGCGGCTGCATTGTGCTTTGTGGCTGCAATCCCCGCACGCGCCGGGGATGGCCGACTTGCCTTCGGCATTGAGCCGCGAAGGCAAGCGGCATAGATAGGCGTCGAGACTGCGGATGTCTCCGGCGCTGGAGTGCAGTGGCGTTGCGCTCATGAACAGCCAGCGATGGACGTTACGGCGGAAGATGCCGGCAATATGGCTGTTCTGGTAGTTGTCCGTATGACGCAGGTACTGCGCTTCATCGAAGATCGCCAGGTCAAGCGGCTGGACGGGCTCGTCGCCGATCCTGCCACACGTCATCAGCGCCCCGATGCGTTTGCAGTATTCCTCGCTCAGAGCGTGGGTAATGTCCTCCCTGCTTGTCTGCGACGGCTTGGCGTGGGCCTGGGCAATCTTGCGCTCCTCATCGCTCAACTGCTCCACGCCGTCCACGCCCACCAGGTTCGCGTAGTCCTGGAGGATGGCTTCCGGGCTGTCGCCCTGAAGATTGAGGGGGCGACGCAACGACGAATAGCGCAGCAGGTGAATGCGCGTTTCCCCCAGGCGCAGGGCTGCGACGAAGTCGCGGAGATTGCCATGAAAGTGCAAGGTATTGAGCTGGCGCCCGTTTGCCTCGTCGAGCAGCCTGCCGTCCAGCAGCTTGTAGCAGGTGCGAAGAAACTCCGACCACTCGCTCTGCCACTGGCGCTGCAGCGTTGCGCTGGAGCAGATGATGACTACTCGGGAATCGGGCTTGCGCAGGAATTGCGTGGCGATGATCCCCATCGCCTGGCGGGTCTTGCCCATCCCGACTTCATCGCAGAGATAGGCGAAGCCTTTGCTCTCCAGCAGATGCCATAGCCCGGCAACGCCTGCGCTCTGGAGCTTAGCTTGGGCGCTGGCTGCCTCCGGTGCGACCGCGTCAATACCGTCAAAGTCGATATATTCTCGAACCATGCTCGCGGTGAGCTTTTCGGGTATCAGGTTCTTGCTAGTCGGCATGTCGGGCCTGGGTGCGGGATATGGTGTTCGTGTCGCATTCGGTAACGACCTCGGCGCGGATTTGCGCGTGGAACCATTCAAGGAATCGCTCGGCGCGGTCGTCGGTGTACCTGCCAAACATCGCCGTGAATGAGGGCGATTTGCGTAGCATCGAGGCGATGTCGTCACGCATGTCTTCGATGCTGTTCTCGATCTCGCCTTCAAACTCCTCCGGAGGAGGCAGTTCGATCGTGTTGAGCCGGCGCAAGACATCGCGCATTTCGGCCAGTTGGATGTACCTGCCGATCTTCTCTTCCGGGGTAATAGCGGGCTGCAGCGTGATGGCGCGGAACAGGTTCCTTGCGCCATAGGGCGCGAGTGCATCGTAGGGGTCCGGCGGATCGCCAGCGGCGCTGCGCTTGCGGTGGTACTCGAGCAGCTTCCATGTCCCCTGGAACAGGGCAAAGAAGTCGTAGGTCGGCTCGGCGGATTCCTCTTCACCGTCACCCTCGCCTTCACCGGTGCCTGCCGCGCGGCGTCGCGTCTTGCCGCCCGGGGCATCCGGATCGAGCCCGCGGAGCAGTTCAAGGACCTTCGTCAACCGGGGGCGCGGCTGGTAGCCGAGCTGGTCCGGTTCGGCGTTGACCTGGGTGACGAGGCCACGGAACGTCTCGCGGGTGCCGCGCGCCGATAGGTAGGAGACCGAGAACGTGCGCACTGGCTGCGAGCCGCGGAACGGCAACGCTGGCAGGACCTGCTTCTGATGGATCGGCGTTAGGGCGAGCCGATGGGACAAACCGTCCACGTGCAGTACGATGTCGCGGATTGGCTCCTTGCTGGTCATCGTGAGTTGCCCGCTAAACGCGTGTGCCTTCCAGTTGCATAGGACGACAGCCTCGAAGGGCGGGAGCGGCGGCGCATGCTCATCTTCCTGGTCCGGGTCAGGCGCCACGAGCGATGGGTCCACCAAGGGCTCAATCTGTGCGGCCCAGGGGTTGGGAGATTTGCCGAGATCGTAGCGAAGCATGGCCTCGATGTTTGCCAACGCGTCGCCTTCCGGCGCAAGCATCGCCGCTTGCGTGAAGTTGGCGGAACCGATGCACAGTACCTGTCGATTGCTTGCGTCTTCCAGCATCAACGCCTTGGCATGTGTGTAGCGCTCGCCATCGGCGGAGAATTTCCCATAACGCCGCTTGACCGCTTGGGGCCGGGTGTCCGGCTCATGGGGGAAGCGGTACGTTCCGTCGGGCAGCAGCGATGGCACAAAGCAGCATTCCTTGACCCCCAGTTTTTGCACGAGAGCCGGCACGCTGCTCCAGTAGGGCGAAACAATGGTTGCGGATTGCCACGGCCCTGCATGGCTCAGCGAATCGAGCAGGGAGCGGTGCGGGCCTTCGCCGAGGGGCAGCGAGAGGTGCAAGGTAGGGGCACTGGCAGCGGCCGGGGCCAGCTGGTCCTTGGCCGAGAGTGCCATCAACAGCTTGTCCAGGACGGTGCGTATATCGCCTTCCTCACGGGCTTCGGCGGCTTCAAAATAGCGCTGCGCCTCACCCTTCAGCCATTCAATCAATGGAATCAGCTCGCGGGCATGCTGCTCGCCGACGGCCGTCATGCCCACGATTTCCCGATTCAACGCCCAGCCCGACAGCGAGAGGTTGCCGCTACCGACGGACAGCCATAAGCCCGGCTTCCGCGTCTGCCTCAGCGTGCCCGCCATCAGCATGATCTTCGGGTGGAAGCGGCCACTGGGCAGTCCTACCGGTAGTACGCCGTAGCGGAGGTCGCCCTTCGGCTCCGGTCCCGTGGATCGGTCGCAGGCGACAACGCACTTGAGCTTGCCAAGTTCGTCGTTGATCGCATAGCGGGTCTCGGATGCGCCTTTGAGGTCGTCAACCGAGTCTCCCACCAGCAAGGGCAGCACGTTCGCCTCGAAGAACTGCGAAGCGAAGTTGAAGGTCGTGAACAGGGCGTAGCGCTCATGCTCCGTAGAGAAGCGATCGCGTATGTGTTCGAGCGTGCCGCGCATCACACGCGCCAGCTTGTCGGGCGCCGTGCTCATTGCGCATCCTTGAATACTTGCCCGTAGAGGCTCGAGGCGGTGTTGAGGTAGTAGTCGTTCATCCACGGATAGCCAGCCTGGAGCCGCGCCTTGGCGTCGGCAGGATCACGGTCTGCGGCTACGGGGGCAACCACGACTTCTCCCTCGATCAGAACTAGCGGGTCACGTGCCCGCTCGGTCATGCATCGGGCGTGATAGAGCACCATTTCCCGCATGAAGGCGACCAGGCGCGCGTTGTCGGTGGCACCGGTGGCAGGCACGGAGGTGCCAGCCAATGTCTCGGCGAGGACGAGCATCTGCTTCATGCGCCGCGAATCCAGATCGCCACGCAGGCGCAGGAAGTTTGTCGCCCGGCTTGCGATCCGGGCGTGCAGGTGCTTGAGTTCGGCGGCGACTTGATCAAGTCGCTTCCCGGGCGAGGCACGCAGCAGGTCAAACACGTCCTGCATCACGAGCAGGAAGGGCTCGCACCACTGCACGCAATCGATGGCGTGCCGCAGCTCCGACGAGGCAAGCCGTGCAATTCGCTCGTCTAGGCGCAGCTTGCCTGGGGTGGTTAATCTGCGGAGCTGCAGGAAATCGAGCGCTAGCTGGCGTTGTGCGGTCTGGCCGAACAGCTCCTCGCGCAGCATGGTAGATAGCGCTTCATCGCTGAAGACGGTGTCGAGGGCCCTCGACAGTGCAGTGCCTTCCAGATGCACGGCTGGAACTAGTGCAACCGTTGTCTTGAGGGGATCTCCAAGCGCGCCTGCTAGTTCATTTATGGCCTTTTGTGGCCAGATTCGAGCCAGCTCTCTGGCCGCGCCCAGATGTATCGTTCCGTCGTCAGCAAGAAAACCTGCTCGCCGACAGCTGCCACGGTAGTACTGAAAGAGGCCGTTCGCCACGGTCTTTGTCGTTCTTGTGTCGACTGTGAAGCCGCCCTTTGCGGCGGTGAGCGAGTTGGTGCCGAAGCAATGTGGGCGGTTGTTGCGGAACAGCCAGTATTCGATCAGGCCTTCCATGAGCCGAAAGTACCCGCGCACACGCTCGTCGCGATCGAGCAGAGACTGGATCGGCTTTTGCAGCGCAAGCCATTCGATCAGGACTACCGCCTTGATGCCGTTGACCTGGAAAACTGGCGACGCCAGGTTCGGTACCAGTCGGCGGCCGAACGCGCTCCATACCGGCAGCAGACCAAGTGGGTCACGGCCGCCCGCTGACCGGCTCAGCGAAGGGTCCGCGTCCGTGAAGTATGGGAGCCCGGAGGGCACCATTGTGGCCGTAGCGCCAGGGTCAAGTTCGCTCATTGAGTCTGATTGGAAGGCATGTTGTGGAAGGGAACGGGTCCCGTGTCAATGGCAGGCAGGCTGGCTGGCGCCAGACCACGGCGTCACCGGAATCACCAACCCCGGCGTCACCAGAACAATCAGCCCACGCGCCGCGCCGGTCATGCCCAGATAGCTCCGCACCTGCGCCCGATAGTGCTCAAGCGTGGCCGGGTCCGGATTGACGTCGCTCTTCCAGTCGATAATGACCTGCGGGGTACCGTCGTGCGCAAAGCTTGCGGCATCCGCGATACCCACTGTGGCCTCTTCCGTAGTCACCTTGTCCGTCGACGCATAAACCGGCAGCTCCGGCACCAGCGTCGGCCGCAGCGCCGCAATCTCGGGCAAGGCCAGCGTGCGTGCCACGCAGCCGGCCATCTCCGCGGCCGACAGGCCGACTGCCGCGTCCTCATGCGCATCTTCCCCGAGCATCGGAATCAGCTCGGCCGCGCGCGCGGCCAACGCCTCAACGGCATCGTCGGTCTCGCCGGTCAGCACTTCTTCCAGCAGCTTGTGAATGATGAGCCCGCGCTCGCGCCCGCCCTGCACCACCGGGAACAAGGCCGACGGGCCTGCTTCGCCGTCTACGGACGCAATCAGGATCTCGGGCACTTCCTCCTGCATCAGCGGGCCGTTGGCGCCTTCGTCGCGGCTCGGCGCGAGCCAGTTGAGGTGTCTGCGCTGCAGCACGATGTTGAGCGCTTCTTTCCCGAAGCTGTCGTGGGTCTGGTGGTTCGCCGTGGTTGCAGCTGCAGCCCCGATGCCGGGTTCCAGGCCTTCCAGGTCCAGCGCGTCGAGTTGTGAGAGGGAAAGGTCGAGCAGAGAGATCCACGCCGAGTCTCGAACGGGCACGTCGAGCCTCGGCAGCACGAGCAGCTCGCGAGCGCGGGTGACGGCCACGTACCAGAGGCGAATCCGTTCGCGTTCGAGCTCGGCCTTCTCGGCATTGCGCGCAACTTCGTAGCCAGCGGGCTTGATGCCGAATACCGGGCAGTAGAGATGGCCGGTGGCGCGCTCGGTCACCGCGGTGTCCGCCGCCACTACCTGCGTCATGGTGTTGATCGGCACCACGATTGGCCATTCAAGCCCCTTGGCGGCGTGCATGGTGTAGAGGGCTACGGCTTCTTCCTGTGCATCGGGGCGGCCTTCGCTGGCGCGGGATGCGTCGGTCCAGGCTGCCGTCATGGTTTCGGCAAAGGCGCGCAGCCCGCGCACGGCGTAGGCGCGAGCGAGGTTGAGGTAGAGATCCACATTGGCCAGCGCGCGCTCTGCTTGTCCGCGGTGGCGGTCTTGCAGGATGGGCCGCATGCGCAGCATGTCAATGGCTTGCGACAGTAGGTCGTACGGCGTGGTGGCGTTGGCCTTGCGGCGCACCGCTTGCAGCTTTGCGATGACGTCGCGCGCCAGCGGATGCTGGATGGCCGTCAGGTCCACGTTGATATCGAGGCGCGGCAGCGTGTCGGGTGCGTGTTCCGGGCGGGGAAGCGCCCAGATGATGTCGAGCAGTTGTTCCTCGGTCAGGCCGACCAGCGGGCCGCGCAATAGCGCGCCAAGCGCGAGGGTGTCGCGCACGTCCGCCAGCACGCGGGTGACGGCGATGAGGTCCTGCACTTCCTGCCGCTGGAAGAATCCCTTGCCGGCTTGCGTGGCGACGGGGATGCCGCGGCGTTCCAGCGCGGCTTCGTAGCGCCACAGGTCGCTGCCCGTGGGCGCCAGCAGCGCGATGTCGCCGGGCCGGCACGGTCGCTGCGCGCCGCTCTTGCGGTCGGCTGTGGGGTGGCTGCCGATCATGCGCGCGCACATATCGGCGACGGCTTCGGCCTCCGCGTCACGCTGGTTCTCGGCGGTGACCTTGTCGCCTTCCGCTTTTACCTCCACGTGCAGCGCGACGACGCAGCGCTGTGCGTCGTCCGCATTGTGGAACGGATCGAGTGCGGTGAATCCCGGCTGGCCGTCGGCGCGAAGGATGGCCTCGAAGCGCTCGTTCACGAACTGGAGGATCGGCGCGCGCGAGCGGAAGTTGGTGGCAATCGGCAGCACGCTGCCGGCGTCCAGCGTGGCAAAGGCGTCGCGTGCCTGCACATAGGCAGCGACATCCGCGCCGCGAAAGCGGTAGATGGCTTGCTTGGGGTCGCCGACCAGGAACAGGGCGCCGGGGCGGATCGTGAAGCGGGTCCAGTCGTCGCGGGCGTCCGCGCTGGCCGGCTCGCCGCACAGGCGCCAGACGATCTCTGCCTGGAGGGGATCGGTGTCCTGGAACTCGTCCACCAGCACGTGGCGGTAGCGCGCAGCAAGCGCCTGGCGCACGGGTTCGTGATCGCGCAGCAGGTCGCGGGCGGCGAAGATCAGGTCGTCGAAGTCGAGCAGCGCGGCGGAGCGCTTGTAGTCGTTGAATCGCTCGATGACGGGCTGCACGGCGGCAACCAGGCCGGCGAGCACGCGGGTAGCCGCCTGTACTTCCAGTTCCTCCCAGGCCTCGCAGCACGCCTGGTAGAGCAGCCCGGCTGCCGCAAAGCGCAGCTCGCCTTCAGCCCGGGGCCTGCCGGCGTCTCTGGCTGCGTCGGCCCATTTGCCTTTGCGCCGGAAGCCCTTGAACTCGCCGGTGGCCTTGCAAAGCGCGGGGTCGGGGCGGGTCATCAGCAAGCGCGCGAGGTCGGCGGGGTGTGCCTCGTCGAGCCGGAAATCCAGCGCTTGCGCCATGGCCGCGAATAGCCCGGCGATCTCCATGGTCTCGGCTTCCTGAATCTCCGACTCATCCATGAATGCGCTGAGTTCTGCCGCCCCGCGCCGGAAGGCGGAAACCAACGGGGCCAGCGGATGTGCTGGCCGCACCGTCGCATTGCGGTGATTGCGCAACTCCGCGACGATCCGGTGCACCAGCTTGACCGTGCCGTCGGGATCGTGCAGGACCAGCTCGGCAATCAGCCCGGCTTGCGCGCCGTCGAGTTGCTCACGCAACCAGCCATCGATGATGTCGGCGAAGGCCAGTGCACCCTGGTCGCGGTCCATGATGCCGGCGCCGGGGTCGATGTTGGCTTCGACCGGATAGGGCTTGATCAGGCGCTGGCAGAAACCGTGGATGGTCGAGCAGGTGATCTCGTCGATGCGCGCGCTGGCGGCGTGCAGGTTGCCTTGATGGTGCGCATGGAGGCCATCGGGCAAGGCGGCGCTCAGCTCCGCGGGGATGCGGCCTTCGGTGAGCTCGGCGACGAACTCGCGCACACGGATGACCAGCTCGCTGGCGGCCAGTTCGGTAAAGGTCACGGCGGCGATGTGCCGGGGGGCGATGCCTTCGGCCAGCATCATGGCGATGCGGCCGGCCATGACCGCGGTCTTGCCCGAGCCGGCGCCGGCTTCCACCAGCAGGGAGCGGCCATGGTCGGCCATGGCGGCGCGGCGCGCGTGGTTGTCGTTCAGTGGTATGGCAGTCGTGTTCATTATTCGGCCCCCCAGACGAGGGTCGCGTCGCCAAGCAGCGCGTTCGCGCCGGCGAACTTGCGCTTGCAGTATGTGGCCGCGGCGTTGGCCGGCAGGGCGAAGGCGAAGTCGTCGTAGGCACCGCCGGTGTCGGTGCCGATGACCGCGGTGCCGGCGAGCAGGTTGCTCCTGGCAACGCGCAGGTGGCCGCAGATGTCGGCCAGCGCGCTATCTGCATCTTCGAGGGGCAGCTCCACCATCTGCCTTGGATACAGGAGCGAGGCCGTGATCTGTACGTCGTCGCCAAGGAGTGCCTTGACGGCGAAGGCATAGAGGCAGCGCTGCAGTTCCTTGCCACCGTCCAGCCGGATCGCGGTGGCGGGCGCGCGGCCGGTCTTGTAGTCGCGCACCAGTGCGTGGCGGCCGTCCTGGGAGATATCCAGCCGGTCGATATACCCGCCGATATGAAAGCCCGTGCCGGGAATCTCGACGCGTGCAGTGGCGTCCCAGGGCAGCGCGGCGTCATGGCGCGGCTTGGCATCACCGAACGGGACTTCTCCATAGGCGCGCGCGCCGGGCAGCGATTCTCCCCAGGTCAGCGCGCGTACTGACAGCATGCGTACGTCCTCAAGCGTGCGCTGCCAGATCACGCGCGGCGGCACGGCCTGCTCGGCCTCCCACTGCGCGGCTGCGGCATTGGCGGCATCGTGCACGGCGGCGGCCACTTGTTCCTGAGTGGCCTTCGCCATGCCGCCAGCGGCTTCCAGCGTCTGCAAGGCAGTGTCAAGCGTCAGGTGGACAAGGTTGCCCATGCTCATGGCGTCCAGCATGATCGGCTCGGTGTCGCCCCCCGGAGTCCGCCAGCGCATGCCGTACTGCCAGACAAAGCCGAGCGGATTGCGCAGCAGCTGCCGCAGCGAGCTGGCCGATTGAGTGCGGTCCAGGATCGCGCGCAGCACGGGATGATCCGCGCGCACGAGGCCATCATGCGCCGTGAGTTCGGCCACATGCCAGTTGTGCCAGCATTGGCTGGCTGCCATCGCCTGCGCCGATTCGCGGAACTCAGCGGGCCGCGCGAGCAGGCGGTCGGTCTCGCTGAAGGCGTGCTCGGGGACAGCATTGCGGCGCAGGTACGTCTCGGCGGGCATGCCCTGCAACAGGGCGCTGCGTCCCATGACACGTCCTTCCCCGTCGCGCCGCGAGCGCGACAGCACGACCTCGTCCGTGGTGCTGGAGAGAATGGTGTTGAAGCTGTGCCGGTCTGCGACGGCAACCGGGAACGGGTCCAGCTCCTGCCCCGGCACGATGTGGTCGGAAAGCAGCCGGTCTTCGGCAATGCCGCGCGGCCAGCGCGAGGAGTTCAGGCCCAGCAGGCGCACGAAGCGCCGTGGCGCGGCCGCCAGCTCGCTGGCCGGCATCCATGCCACCGAGACGCAGGCCTCCAGCCCGTCATCCTGCTTCAGGTTCTCCAGCGTGGTGTCGATCGATGCGGCAGGGCCCGCCAGCAGCGCTTTGCGCCAGATGCCCAGCGCGCGTCCGCTTAGCACGGCCTCGCCGACTTCGCCTGCTGCGTGGATGCCCTTGTCCAGCAATGCAATGAGTGCGCACAACGCGGCGTTGTGATCGGTCTGGTCGGGCCACGACTCGGCGCACACGCGATCCAGCAGGCGATCCCAAGCCTGCGCCGAAGTCAGCGGGGCGTCCGCCGGCAAGATGCGCGTCCAGCCGGCGGGCAGGGTCTCGAAAGCGCCCTTCGCGCCCGCATGCAGCGCTGCCAGCCGGCGCATCCGTGTCTGGGACAGGCCGCGCACCAGGATATCGGCCAATGCGGCGGCGGCCTGCCCGTCGCGGCTCGCACTCACCTTCACGCCGTGCACAAAATGCAGGTCGAGATTGGCATCGGCGCGCAGCGCAAGGAAGTGATCGTCGTATTCCGCAGGAGCCACCGCGGCAATCGCAATCTCGGCAGGCTTCGCGCGACCGGAGGCGAGCAGGCCGCGGGCCCAGCGCATGGCCTCGATGGCCTCGTGGTAAGCGGTGGCGGCGCTCACCGCCTGCAACGCGGGCTGCTGCGGCGCCGATTGCTCGATCGTGAGCGCGCTGCCCGCGAGCCAGGACGGCACCGCGTGGGGCCCGGAGACCCAGCGCGTTGGCGTGCGCGTGGCAATGGCCTTGATCAGTGCGTGCCAGCACGGCGCCACATCGGCAAGGCCGGTCAGGTCAATGGGACCAAACAGCGCCGGTACATGGGCAAGACGCAGCATCGCCGCGTTTGCGAGGTCCGTGGGCCGCTTCATGGCGGCGGGCAGACGGGCCAGCACCGCGGCTTCGAGCTGTGCCATGGAGTGCAGGCGGGGATGCCGGGCTGCGTGCGCCTGCAGGTCGATGCCGGCGCGCCAGGCCTTGCGCAGGCTGTCGGCGGCGGCGTCGACCATGCCGGGCAAGTCCTTGATGCTGTCGAGCTCGCCCAGTTGCGTCTCGGGCAATGCCGCCTGGATGGCGGCGCGCAGGCTCTCGTCGTCCAGCGGCTTGAGGAATCCGCCCGCGAGGCGGGCAGCCAACTGCTCGATGCTCACGATGTGCAAGCCTAGGCTGCGCTCGCGCGCAGCCCTCAAGCGCCACTCACGTGCGGCCAGCCGGCCTTGGAGGACGACTGTCCGACGATAATTTTCTTTCAAGTTGACTACCTCCACGCCTACACAATGCCCCGCGCATGATTCAAGTTGCAGCCCACCTTGAATACCCCCTCTACAGTGGGGTGCAAGGTGGCGCTGCGTTGCCGTGCGGGCTTGCTGTGCGTCAACCACGCCGACCAGCGATCCTACGCGGGCTACCGGACGAAACGTTGTCCGGTACCGGAGTTTGCGCAACGAGATCGTCGGCATAGGGCATGTAGGGCTGCCCGAGCTTGGCAGCGATGTCGCGGCGCAGGTGAGCGGGTGACACCACCTCGACAAGGTGCGCGCGCTCCAGCAGCAGGCTGGTGAACTCCACGGAGGGGACGACGGAGGCGGTCAGCTGGTAGCCCTGGCCGTCGGCCAGGACCTGCAGCACCTCTTGCTTCAGGTCGCGCCACTTCTCCAGAAATGCCATGTGGCCTCAGGTTAACGTTTCAGTTGCCGATATTCCTATCTGTTCTGGCCAAAGCTTGTCCAGAACGCCCTATACGATCGCTTCCGCATCAGACAACCGGGGCGTGCCTTGCGGTGCGCGTGCGGCTCATATGAGCCATCTGGTTTACGGGCGGTTGTCGGCTGATCTTGATACCAGTGACGGGCCGGGATTGCGGAAAGCCAGAGGGCATCCGGTCCGGCGCAACCCATACGGAGAAGCAACTTGGAAGAATCCGCTCAGTCGGCCGCCAAGGCGCCGAGGAGCCCGGGACTCGCGGCGCAGGCACAGGCACAGGTGCCCGGCATTGCATTCGAAAGCCGCTCGCCGCGCTACGTGCTCGACAAAGACGTGGTGCTGGCGGCGTCAACGCGGTGCCAGCTCGACGAGAGTGTTGCCAAGATCCATTTTCATCATCAGATCTATGTGGACTGGGGCTTCGCCGCGGTGGATCCGATGGGACGCAGCACCATCCTGAACTTCTATGGCCCGCCGGGAACCGGCAAGACCATGGCAGCCGAGGCGTTCGCCGGCACGCTCGGCATGGACATTGTGCAGATCAGCATCGCCGAGCTCGAAAGCAAGTTCATGGGTGAAACCGCGAAGAACCTGAAGGCCGCCTTCCGGTCCGCCTATGAGCTCGACGCTGTGTTGTTCTTCGACGAAGCCGACACGCTGCTCGGCAAACGGCTGTCCTCGGTGACCCAGGGCATCGACAACGAGGTCAATGCCATGCGTTCCACGCTGCTCATCGAGCTCGAGCGTTTCGACGGCATTGTCATCTTCGCGACGAACTTTGTCAGGAATTACGACGAGGCCTTCCGCAGCCGTATCACGCACCACGTGCACTTCGACCTGCCCGATCTCGATACGCGCAAGGGCATTTGGGGCCGGATGCTGATAGAGAGCATCCCGCTGGCAGAAGACCGCCAAGCCATGATCGACGACGCCGCACACCGCTCCGAAGGCTTGTGCGGGCGCGACATCCGCACATGCATGCGGCTGGCACTCCCGAAGGCCCTGCTCTCAGCCAAGGCGGGCGGCGTGGCGGCGCGCCTGCGCGCCGAAGATATCGAAGCAGCGATCTCGGAAGTGAAGAGCGCCAGCAAAGCGGTTGGCAGTCCCGTAGGCCGCGAACGTAGTGAAACGGCTCAGGCAGCGAAGAAGCTGCTGGGCATCGATTCCTGAACAGGGGAGGATAACGTGGGGTTTTTTTCTGAATTGGTTTCGAGCGTGGGTTCTGTTTTCAGCAGCGCCGCGAGCAGTGTTGCATCCTTGGCGAAAAGCGCTTACGGAAAAGTGAAGGAAGTGGCGGCCAAGGTGGTTGGCGCGATGGCCGCGGAGGGCGAACGGATCGTCGGCGATATCAAGCGCTTCTACAACATGGCCAAGCCGTGGCTGGTCAAGGCGAAGGCACTAGTTGCCACGGCACGCGCCGGGGCGAAGCTCCATCCATGGATCGGGTCAGCGCTTATGGTCTTGGAGAAGGGACTCGATTTCGCCATTGGATTCGGCGACAGCGCGATCGCCAAGCGGTTGGACAATGCTGTTGCCTGGGTCATTGCGGCTGCCCGCAAGTATCGGGACCAAGTCCTGGACAAGGAAGCCGCGGCTGAGGCCGAGAAGCACAAGGAAGCCGTCAAAGAGGCGGAAGCCCACGCTGCCCGGAGCGCCCAGCACGCGTTGAAGGTCACGCAGTTCATGATCGACTCCATGCTGGTGCGCAGCCGGATCGACACGCTGATGGAGCGCGACACCGTTCGGGATTTTGATCACTACTTGCGGCTGCGCGCCGCGCAGAAGCTGCTGGTCAATACGGAAAGCCAGTTGCAGGAAGCGACGACCGTAGATGCCGTTACCGCGGACGACATGTTCCTCGTCACGGTGGGCTCTGACCTCCTGGCGGAGACGCCCGTGCTGTCGGACGCCGATGCCGAGCGCCTGGATGCCATTGTGACAGTGCGGTTTGGCAAGGGGCTGATCCCGTTTGTCTTCGAAGAGCTGATCATCGGTTGGGCGGCTGATCTGCAGACCCGCGAGGCGTCCGGCAAGCGTCTGGAATCCAGAGTCATCGATAACCGCATCAAGCTCAACCGTATGCTGCGCGCGCAGAAGAGCGAATCGCTGACGCCGGAAGACGCCGCGGAGCTGCCTGCGCTGCAGGCGCAGGTTAGTGAAGGCATGAGCGCACTGGAAGCCGCCAAGACGGAAAACGCAGAGTTCCGCATCTACGTGCAGGCTGCCGAGGGCTTTCTGCAATTTATGGAGAAGGACGAGGCCACTTTGCGGGAAGAAAACTTCGACTACCTGGTGGATAGCGGCAATGAGGCCGGGCAGATCCTGATCGATTGCCTGCAGTTCGGCAAGCGCTGGGAGCAGCTTGGTGAGGACCAGCAGGCGCTGGTGATCGACTTCTCGAACATCTTTGAAGCAGCCAGCCGGAAACGTGCCGAGCAGCTGGTTGAGGTGGAAGCCTGATGTCCATTCTTGACGTACTTCGTTTCTTGTCGCCGGGTGCGGAACTGGTCCAGGGCCTGATCGGCGCACTGATGCTCCTGATGTTTGCCAGCACCAGCTACGGCGTCTGGCGCAACGCGCGGCCGCACACCTGGCAAGACAACTGGCAGCGTCGCGCCGCCAGTGGCGGGGACGCTGCCGAGGCGGCTCCCGTTTCCCTGGCGGAGATGTCGGATGTGGTGGCGTCTCGCGCGGAGAAAGCGATTGAGGTCATGCCCGGCGTCCTGCTGATTCTCGGATTGCTTGGCACGTTCCTTGGCCTTGGCATTGCGCTGAACGATGCCTCCGCCATGCTCTCGAAACCCCAACCTGACAGTGCGGCGATGGCCGGCACGATGCAAGGCCTGACGCACATGATGGAAGGGCTCGGCACCAAGTTCAGGACATCGGCATGGGGGATTCTCTTCTTCCTGCTGTTGAAGGTCATTAGCACGTTCACTCGCCACGAAGAAAGGCGACTGAACTGGTGTTCCGCGAAGCTGAATGAAATCTTGCAGCGCGCGCGGCAAGCCAGCGGTGAACGCGATTCGCGCATGCAGGACAGCATGATCCAGGCGATGGAATCCATCGGCAAGCAATTTGCGACCGCGATCGGCGCGCAGACAGCAGAGCTGCAAGTGCCACTGCAAGCCGTAGCCAAAGCCACCGCAGGTACGGTGACGGCGATCGCCGAGATTCGGGACAGCGCCGTGGCGCAGCTAGCTTCCGCAAAGGAGATGCAGCTGGCGGTGAAGAAGACGCAGGAGGCGATGGAGCACTTCGTGCAGGCCAACGACGCCAACATTCAAGCCATGAGCGAAGCGGGCAAGAAGATGGCCGCCGGGGCCGTTAAGGTCGCGGCGTCCGCGGAGGCACTGTGCAAGGGCGTGGACACCTTCGAGAAAGGGATCGGTGAAGTCGTCGTCGGACTCAAGCGCGATCTGTCGCAGAACATTGGCGATATGAACGATAGCTTCCAGGAAAACCTCAGATCCATGGCTGAGGAGCTCAAAAGCACGACCGCGAACATCTCTTCCGCGGTGGATGCGCTCAAGGGCAGCGTTTCGCTGACCATGGGCAAGATCGAGCAAACGATGGCGAAAGCCACCGCGCAGCAAAACGGTGCGATTGGCGAGTTCACCGAGATCAGCACTACGTTGCAGAAGGTGGTGATGACCATGCAAGGCACCATCGATAAAGTGGCGACAAACATCCAGATGGGGTTGAAGGCAGTCTCCGAATCTGGCCTGCGTATGTCATCGATGGAAAAGCGTTTCGATGGCCTGATCGAGCAGTGCAATGGCATGATCGCTATCAGCGAAAAGGCAGTGAATAGCGGAGCAGACCAGGCGAAAGACCTGCGCGCTGCAGCAAACAGCATATCCACCGCCGCCGGCAAGCTTTTCAACGCAGACAAGGACAAGGATAGCCGCCTGTTCGCCGCTCTCGACCAGATGCTGGCGCTGCGCGTAAAGGGCGATGCCGACAGCCGCAAGCAGATGGACCAGATCCTGACGCACCTCGCCCGCATCCAGCAACGCGCGCAAGCCACGCCGGCTGCAGAGAATGCTGAAATTCAATAAACCAGGGCGGTGCAAAGGATGAAGGACAAGCCAAACGAATGGGTATCCATTGCGGACCTGATGGCGGGCACCCTGGCGGTGGTCATGCTGCTGCTTGTCGTGTCCATCCTTCAGAGCCAGTTTGCTGCGCTCCAGCACAAGGAAGAAGCGGAAAGAGGCGAGGCCTCGCAGCGAAAGCGCGTGGAGGCCATGCTGACCGACATGAAGCGCGCGTTCGAGGCACAAGGCGCGGCCGGCCTGGTCGCCTTCGATCCGGCGGCGGGCAAGGTCACCCTGAAGGACAATGTGTTCTCTCGCGGCAGCGCCTGCGTGACGCCCGAGGCCAAGGCCGCATTCGCGAGAGTGGACCGTGAGCTCACGCATTACCTGACGGAAGCGAAAGAAGGGCAGATCTTCGTGGAGGGACATACGGACAGCCTGCCTGTGCAGAGCCCGGTCACGGATTTCGCGCGCTTCTGCACGGTCTATGACGACAACTACACGCTGTCGGCTGCGCGTGCGCGCGAGGCACGCCGCTTGCTCACAGGTGGCATGACGACGGAGACGGCGCGCCGGGTCATTGTGGCGGGCTTTGGCGACTCGCATCCGTTGCCGGGTGTCGATCCGCGCGACGCGAGGAATCGCCGCGTGGAAGTGCGGTTCGTCCGCTAGCCGTTTTGCCTCCTGGCCGCGATGGCGGCCGGGAGGATCGGGCTCACGCCCGGCGCATCACCGCATCGATTGCAGCCAGCGTATCAAGCGCGGTTCCCGCCAGCCCCATATTGTGCTTCCCACCCCGGACGCCAGCCTGCCGGGTGTTGATCCGGATGAACTGCGTCGCATGGCGCTCGCCAAATCGCCTGGCCGTCGGGATCTCCGTTCCCGCGCCCACCTCGATCACCAGGATGTTCTCGCGCGTGCGGGTCCAGGTATCAAGCCTGTCGCGCGATTCGACCGTTGGCGTTTCCACCCAAGAGAAGTCGTCGAACATGAGGATGTTGGGGCGGGCCGCGCCGCCGCAGTGCGGGCAGCGCGGCGGGTCGTTCAGCAGCTTGCACTTCGCCTCGTCCACCTCCGGCTGGAATCCGTCAGCGCTCCAGGTGTGCTCGGTGCAGGCTTGCAGGCACTGCAGCACGTGGATGGAGCCGTGGCACTCGTGGACCTTCTCGGGCGTAAAGCCGGCACGCTGGAAGTGTCCGTCCACGTTGGAGGTATAGACCCGATACCCCTGCGGCATGCCCTCGGCCCAGCGCCGCAGAATCTCAAAGCCGGCATGCGGCTGCGTGCGCCGGTACAGCGCCATGCGGTGGCCGTAGAAGCCCCAGGCAAGCGCGGGGTGGCTGGCAAAGGCTTGGGGCGATGCGATGTCCTGGAAATTCAGGCCCGCTGCGCCCAGCGCGGGATAGGCTCCCCAGAATCCCTCCGTGCCACGGAAATCCGGCAAGCCGGAGTCGACGCCCATGCCGGCGCCAGCCGTAATCAGCAGTGCCCGCGCATTCCTCACCCAGTCCGCCGCTTCTTCGATCTTGTGCTGATCGCTTCTCATCCTTGTTTCCCCATGAATGTCTCCGCCTGAGGGCGGCACTGCGTGATCGGTTCTCTTCCGGTGCGAGCAAGTGCATCAACGGAGCAGCATCTCCTCGCATGGATCCAATGCTAGATGCGATACCGGACAACTGCCTGTCCGGTCTGGACATGACACTGGCGCCTATCGCAACTCAGGAGCTCGCCTATGTCCCAGAACCCTCTTCTCGATCTGCCCATCCGCCAAGGCGAACTGACGCCGATCCGGCCGCTGCGGATTGCCATCCAGCGGTGGGGCTTTTCCGAGCAGGAGGCACAGGGTGTGATGATGGATTGCCCCACGTTTGCCGGTGGCATCGATTGGGTGCTCGGTGGACGGCGTGCCACGCAAGCCGACATGGTTGTGCATCTCGTGGACGCCGGGCGCCTGAGCGGCGCTAACGGTGGCGCCCTATGGAATGCGATGGGGCCGGTGCAGGCAATGAGAAAGGCCCGCCAGACCGGCAGCATCGAGATCGCACTTGTTCTCGGTGCCGCCAGGCAACTGCCTGCGGTGCGCGCCGGCTGCTGGATCATGGCCGGGCCCCGCAGCGTGGCCTCCGCCCTTGCGATCCTGTTCCGGTCGACGGTGGAGCCGTCGGATCTGTCGGCGGGGCGTGGCGCCTCGCTCAGGTCGCTGCGGGAGTTGGCATCGCTCGATACGACCTGCCTGCTCCTGCAGCACGCCGATACCGAGCCTGAGCGCCTGGCCGGAAAGATCGAGGCAGACCTGGTGTCGCTGTTCGAGAAGGGCTATGCAGCGCCCGCCTGGATCTCCGTCGCAGCGCCGGTAGCGGCGATAGCCGCCATTCGCCAGACCACCCGGGTCATTGCCGGGCGCCTGAAGTACTCTGCGCGCCCGTTCGAGAAGTCCAACGCCGATGTGGTGGTGGCCTTTCCCTGGCCGGATCTGGCCTTCTAACGGGGAGGCGGGGAGGCGGGGACGCACTACGCCGGGCCCGCCGCGTAACGTTGCGCGGCGGCGTGAAGCAAGCTACCGATCTCCTCGCGCAGGTGCTGAGGCGCGAGGACTTCGATAAACGGCGAGCGCTCCAGGAGCAGGTTCTTGAGCGCCACGGATGGCGTTACCGTGGCGGTGAGGACAAAGCCGCCCTCTTCTGGCTCGATCTTCTGGTCGATTGACAGCTTCACGGAACGGAACTGGCTTGGCACGGCTCGGGTCTCCCGCACGCGCAGCACGATCTGCTCCGGCTCTTCGGGGAACCATTCCAGGACCTTTTCTTTCTTGATGAACGCGTCGAGGTTGAAGTCGCTCTCGCGTACCAGGTCATGGCCAAGGTTTCTGACTTCGACGATACGGTCGAATCGCAAGAGAAAGGCCTCCCCTTGCTTGCCGCTCGAGCGCTTGCCTCTCACGACCAGGTACCAATAGGGGCCTTTCTCCACGATGGCATAGGGCAGCACCCTGTGCTCCTTCGGCTCCGCGGCATCCTGGTCAGCCTTCTGGTAGCGCACGTAGAGTGACTCGTCACGGTATAGCGCAGCCCAGATCGTCTCGAACATGCTCTCTTGGACCTGAGGCGGAATCAGCGGATAGCCGGGGTCCAGGCGCGCGGTCTTTCCCATCCATGCGCGAGCGCTTTCCAGACGAGTATCGAACGTACTCTCGTGCAACACGCGGGTGGCGCCCTCAAAATATCCTTCGAAGTCGCCGATAACGCTGTTTGGGAGATGGTGTTTCGCCAGTTGTCTGAGCTTCAGAAGTGCCAACGACAGGTCAACCGGGGGACGGATGGCTTGCCTTGGCCCTTTGGCGAGGAGCCTCCAACTGGTGGCCGGGCCATCGCCTTCCCGCTCCAGTAGGCACATACGCTCGAGATCTTCAAGGACGCGTCGGACCTTGCGGTCGTGAAGACCATGAAACCGTGCCCAAATGATCTTCTTTAGCTCGGTAGATCGCCAGACCCTGTTCGGGTGCGACGCCATTGCGTCCAGGACGACTTGATGTTCCGGCTCAATCATGTTTTGCTATTTATTTTTCTTCGCAGGAATGCGTATCCTAGAAAGCCGACCAGAATTTGTCCAGTGAACGGCGTGGAATAGTAAGAGGCCAGGTCCAGCGGCGACATTGCCTGTTTAGCTCGTTGTCAAACAAGCGAAAAGATGGGGCCGTATCGTGAGGCGACTCTCGCAATAGCGGGGCCCTTCAGTGTTAGAAATTGAAATGGAGGCAGGGGAAGATCGTGGGCATCTTGTGGATTTGTGGAATTGCGTTGGCAATCGCATTGGTCGGGGTGGCTGTCTATCTCGGTTACAGCATCGCGTTGCGCCACCGCGATGACAATTACAACGCCGGGCAGCGTAGCCAGCGCGCGGGGAAGCCGATCATCGGAGCGTCCCCTGCGGCAGGTGGCGTCATTGCGAGCGCTGCGCCTGAGGAAGTACGAGCCGTGCTAGGTACCGAGCTGCTGGTGCAGGACGAGGACGGCAACATCATGATCAGCACGCGCGAGCTCGCCGCGATGCCTGCCAATGCTCAACCGTTGGCGGGGCGAGCCGATATTCCCGTACACCGCGCTCGCCAACTTGCAGCGGATGTATTCAAAGGGGCCGTCGGCCTGCCGAACAAGACGGTGGAGCTGGTGTTCGATCCGAAAGTACAGCAAGGGTTGAAGGACGGTACGCTGGAGCTCATTGCTGCGCAAAAAGGTGGGGTGTTCCCGACGGCGCGTCAAGTGGGTTCAAAAAAGTTTGCGGGCAATGGCAGGGTGATCGAGGGAGGACGTGCCCGTCAGATGACTGCCGGCGCCTTCCAGCTGCTTAGCATCGCCGTGGCGCAATCGCATCTGGACGATATCAACAGGGGACTTGACGAGATCAAGCAGGGCATTTCGGACCTGCATATCTACCTGGACAACAAGGACCAGGCCAAGCTTGAAGGGGCAGTACTCTACCTGGGATCCTTGGTTTCGTTGATGAATGACATGAGATCGCCGGACGAATTGCCTCTGGAAAAGCGTGGGCAGCTCGAAGCCATCTGTCGCGAGGCCATGGAATGGATCGTGCAGCTGCGGCTCGAGGGAGAGGCGCTTGCAAAGCGCATTCTCGCCCAGAATGATGTTGATTCCCTGGGCGGGACGGAGAATACGCACAAGGCACTGCTAGGCCATGCCGATTCCGCCCGACGATTGGTTCAGAAACGCAACTTGTTGTTGCGTTTGATGGCCTTGTTGAATGTTTGCAAGGCATACGTCGATCCCTTGAACAGGCAGTCACTGCCGGTGATATCTGAATCTGGCGTGGACGATCCGCTCAAGGCGATGACCGGTGTCTCGGGGTCTCTGCGCGATCGGGCTAATCAGCTCTTGTCTAAGTCGCTCTGGAACAAGCAGGAGACCCTGGAAGTGCGTCGTGGTGAGATCATCGACAATGCCGAGGCCATGCTGACGCTTGCCGTGGGCCAGCAGCGGAGCTATGACAGGATGATGACTCAGCTAAAGGACCGGCTTGGGCGTCTTCAGCATGATGACGGCAAGATTCGGATGGCATTGAGCTTCGACAGCAACAGCGAGATCAGCGCGGTCGCCATGCTTTGACGGGCCGCGCGCCGTTGCGCTGCAGTCACCCTGGATGGCCCTGCGCGTGCCGAAGAAGTTGGCCGGCAGCGAGGGGCCTTTCGATGGCGTCTCGGTTCGCGGGAGCGCGCTGCCCTTCCGAATCTCTTCTCCAGTGGTGAGTTGGGGCTGGACAAAGGCCGTGTCCACGGCAGCGTTGCTCGAACGCGTGCGTTCCTCCCGCAGTGCCGTCACCGACCATCTGCCACCCGAGGCACAGGCTTGGCAATTGCACGATGTCCAGTGGTGCTTGCGCGAAGCCAAGCGCATCGGTCCATCCTGTTCCGCCTTGGTTCGCGTGCTATTCGGCGATCGGGTGCTGATCAAGCTGCGCGCCGTCCAGGGGCTGCGCCAAGATCGCTGCTGCTGCAGCGACCGTGCGGAAGTGCTTGGACAATGACATAGGCGGCCACGTTATCGGAGTTCTCAATGCACGGCGGGTTCTTTGCCGCAGCCTGCCGTTTGACAACAGGCTGCCGGACAGGGAGACGTCATCTAGCGCACGCCTAGCGAATCTGCGAGGTCGGTTCCGGACCTGGGCAGCAAGGGTGCGGGCACCCCGGCATGAAATTGATATGCGCAAAATTCGGCGGTTCCGCTGACTTGCCAGGTTTGTAGCGGGGGATCTCCATGGAAATCATGCTCACCGGCACACCAAAAGTCGTCAGCAAATGCTCCAGGTGAGATACGCGCTTGCGTGCGAGAGCATGACTGACACCAACGGTGGGGGCCTCGTAGACGAGAATGTGAAACTCCTTCTTGTTCTCATAGGCTGCCGGGTCGTCGATCATCCACTCCGCCAGTCTGCGAACTTCCGAAGCCGGCAGGCGATCCGCACCGGGCTCGAAATTGCTGTTGAAGGAAATATCGAAGCTGCAGGCCAGGGCGGGCTGCGCCAAGATCGCTGCTGCTGCAGCAACCGCGCGGAAGTATTTAGACAATGGGGAATTCCCTCAAGCAGGCGTTGGCGGACCCTTTCATCGGATACGCCAAACCACGTCTCGACTCGCGCCCGATCCGCGTGGCCCCACCGTCGAAGCTCCACCAACCTCTTGCCGCAGCACAGAACGGCCGTGTCGCGGAGCCTGAGAACGAGGCTGCGAAATTCCGCATTGCTCATGTTTGCACAGATCCGATCCGAATCGTCCACGAGGCGGCTTGGCCCGTCAGACAGCTTCTCGGCGGCGCTTGGTGCGTAAGTGCCTGGCGCGGTCGAAGGCTGGAGGCGGCCTGCCCGGTTCACCTGAATGATGAAATCCCGCTGTGACGGGATGACCAGTGGCTTGTCCGTGCATTGGCACATCACCCTGGCGCCCCGCACCAGAATCTGGCGCCCGTCCATGAGCGTGAAGTGCGGATAGGCGTCGTTCATCACCGGGCCACCCACCTTGCAAGCTGGACAAGTAGCGTGGTCGCCTTCCGCCGCGACGGCGACACCGTGATGCGTAAAGCCAATCACTGTGGACATCAGCACCCCACCTGTGCCGGTCTTGTCGCCATGCTTCAGGGCCTCTCGCATATCGTGCATGCCATTCTCCGTTGTCAGGGCGCCGACACTCAAAGTGGTCGGACGGCTTGCCAATGTGCCCGCGGATCGCCTGATCGGCATTGGGAAAAGTCTGCAAGAACGCGAAGAAAATTCCCTTAGTGAGCGGGAATACGCCGTGAAGTTGGGAGGCGGGCTCTCATCCGGACGCCGCGCAAGGCGGCGGCAGTGTTGGCTCGGCTTGCCGACTACTCGATCCTCCCCGCATCATTGGCGAGCCGCGACGCAGGCGCTGATTGCGAACGACCCCCGCAGGCCCGGGTACAGCGCCTGCACCGGCTCAATGCCTGGTCCAGCTGCTGCTTCAGCGGTGTCAGCAAGGCATGCAGACGGCTATCGCCCGCATGCAGGTTCAGCAGCGTGATGACAGATTCCAGATGCGCGCTGATGCGCAGCAGTTCGTGGCAGCCTTGGTGGGTAGCCTCGTGGCTCGGATCAGCTTCGTTGTCCGGCAGCAAGGGCTCGGCGATCAGCCTGGCTTCCATGGCGGCTTCCCGTGCTTCGGCAGCGGTGCGCGGGCGACGTTGGCGGGCGGTCATGGGTACCTCCTGTTTTGTGATCGGGGGGCGATCTCAGACATCGGTATGGCGATGGGCGGCGTTGGCGACCATCGTCCCGGCACGCGGCGGCGGCGGGTGCTTGCCTCAACAGGCGTGTGTATCCCCACCGCCTGCGGCCTTGCGGGCTGCAGTGCAGGTGTGGGGAACGAGTGTGGCTCAGTACAGTGCTTGCACGCGGTTCACTGCCTGGTCCAGTTGCTGCTTTAGCGGCGCCAGCAGGGCATGCAGGCCGTTGTTGGCGGCTTGCTCGTCGGCCTGTAGCTCCAGTAGGAGCAGGAGGGATTCCAGGCCTGCGCTGACGCGCAGGAGGTCGTGGCAGGATTGGTGGATGGTTTCGTGGGTTGGGGCGGCTTCGCCTTCTTGGGCGAGGGGCTCAGCGATCAGCTTGGCTTCGGTGGCGGCCTCTCTTGCTTCGGCGGGGGTGCGGGGGTGACGTTGGCGAGCGGTCATGGGCGCCTCCTCGTTTGGGATGTCAGTCGAAATCCTCTGCAAAGCAGCGTCGCGACGCTGCGCAGATCCCTAGGGCGCAGAAGCCCCTCCGCATGGTCCATAATGCGGCTGATAATTCTCGACGCGAGCGCATACGCCCCCCCTCACAAGAGAGGTGGCAAGGTGCGTTCGCCGTCGTGCGGCGCGAATAGGTTGGCCCACGCCGGCGTGTCGCGAGTAGTAAGCCAACACCAGCGCGCGCGGCAAAGGGCCACTACTGCTCGCAAGTTGCCAATCCACTCCTTCGTTCGAGTCGCTGAACGAGGCTAAATTTACCTAGCAAAGCTTAAATAGCCCAATTGAAATGCGCGATCGGGTAGAAGAATTGATAGATTTCGTTGCAGGCGGGCACCGGCGCTTCAAGCGCATGGAGGAGCTGACCGGGGTGAAATCTGATAGCTGGAAGAACACCTGCCGCAATCAGCAGCGCGTGACACAGGAGATGGTGGAGGCTATCGGGGCGGTTTGGCCTCAGTATGCGTACTGGCTCGTCACTGGGAAGACGGACGAGGAGCACGGGCATACTTCGCCTATCCGGGAGCGGATTGCGCGGGATTTGGAGAAAGTTAGACAGGAAGAGAAATAGGCGGCATCTACGAGGACCCCATCTCGGATGGCGGCGGTAGGTTCTTGGACTACAGTGCCTTGGGTAAGAATATGAGCTCCTCCCCGAGCTTTGCACAGAGTGACCGGGGCACAAACAAAGTTCCCATCTCGGCAAGTTGCGAGATTCCTTGTTCATAATAAAGGATGAGAAGTAGCAGCAACCCTGCAACAGCGTTCAGGACGTTATTCAGCGTCGCTAACTGAAAGTGCTCGGACCGGTGATGTTTCACCTTGTTGTTCGCTTGCCACCAAAGCGGTGGATTTCTTGCACGCCCCCAACTGGACCACGGGGTTAGCGACAGACCGTGCCGAGGGATTTCGACCGTCGCTAGGTGGAAGTTCGGGAACTGGTTGATCAACCCATCCTGATACGCATTGATTGTTTCTGCCGTCGAAGTTGGATCTGACTTCCGACAAACTAGTTTAGCTAGAACGTCTACTTCCGCTGACGCAGTCATCAACAGTCGAGCAAGTTCAATGGAATAGCATCCGAAGTTTGCTTCCGATAGCTCGATCCAACGGGATAGCTCACTAATATCATCTTCCAAGCACCGGAAGTAATTCCAGTAAGCAATGGAACCAGACTGTGGCATAGTCAAGGTAAATGTCCCCGGATAGTTGAGTTCGCGAGATATGAGCTAGGAAATCCGAAGCCATTCTTCCCGCATAGCTACTCACTCGCAAGTTTTAGTCTCAGGCAATTCGAGAAGACAGGCCCGCGAGCCTCGATGACTCGTTTAGCGACCGTCCTTCTCTGCTATCGCATGCCGTAGGATTAACGCGAAGCGCTCAAGCGTGAACGCAATGTCCACTAGCCGCAATGCCAACACATAAAAGACACCTGCCACGACAGCCGCCGTGAACCATAACAATGGCATCGATCCACTTTTAAAAAAATTGGCAAGTGTCAGCGCAACCGAAGCAACCAGAGGGATGATCCCGACCTTCTCCAGCGCGCCAACAAAGAGGGCTAAGCGCGCGCGCGCCTGCACAGCTACGTCCGACACATATCCTTGGGCAAAAAGTATCTGCTCACGAGAGTACGTAGCGCGTATCCTGGAAATTGTCCCGTACCAGCGAGACATGTTCTCTCCTACCGCATCTAGAGTGTTGGACTCCATCTCCCCCCATTCTCGCACGGTACTCATTACCACACCGACCGCGGAAACCGCGGCTGCAATCGCGCCCAGCAGCAATAGGATAAGGGCAAGGTAGTTTGCCTGAGCCGGGAATCCCCAGGGTACGCTCAACGATATAGCCCAGCCCGATACCAGACAGCCAATGCTTACCCAACCAAGCTGCCCTTCTCCCAACGAGAATGATGCCGCCGAGTTCGCTTTGCTTTCGGAAGCCACTGCCCGTAGATCCCTTAGCAAGCCATCCAGCGCCAGCAGATCTCGTCCCCATACACCGTCACGCATATAGTTATCCCTCCCTGATCCTCACCGTCCCGAAATGGGCCGATCATTCCCAAACCGCCCATTTGGCCATAATTTCAACCAAATCTAAATCGTAGCAGTCAGGCTACAGCACCTTTTCCTTCTACGACGGGATTTCCGGAGTCTCCCCGCGCCACACCTAGATCCGTCCTGCCCCAGCCCGTTGACATCTATTTAGCCCCGCTTTCAAAACACGCGGAGCGTAGGCGAACCAAGTAAGGCAGCCGAGCGACGACACCCCCATAATCCGAATTACAGATCTGATAGGCAAGCATACCCGCACAGCGTTAATCGAAGTGAGGCCCGTAAACGAAACGCGCTCGACCTCGGGTTCGCGGCACGAATGCATGCGCCGCTCTGCCCCCCTCAAACATGCATCTCCGATGCGATGCGCGGACCTATAGAATGGTAACAGGTGAAGCCGCACGCTTGGAGCAGCCCATCTCATGCCGGAAGCATTTAGCTCATAAAATTAATATTCGAAAATCGCCCAAAATCAGCTGAGCGCTCCTCCTCAGACCGCGAACACACCAACTCCCAGCGACCACTCTTGCAAAGCTTCATCGAATTCGCGGTTGGTAACCGGGTGCCGTCACAGAAGCTCTTCATGATGAGTTCCACACGGCTCGTTTCAGCCTGCTCGAAGGCCCCTCTAGTGAAGTTCCGCTTCGGGATGGCAAGTCGTCGGAATCGTGTCCCCTGAAATCTGGCCTGGCATTTTGCCGCACCGGCAGTGACTTCCTTGATGGCATCCCAGCCAACTTCGATCGCTTTCGAGCTCTTGCGCTGCAGGAGCTCACCTTCACGCCCTTTGCAGGCGAGAACGTCAATGCCCCCCCCAACCCCCCGCGCTTGGATATTACGCGGGCTTGAAAGCCATGCTTGTTCCACAGCAGGCAACAGAAGGTCTCAAATCCATCTCCGTCCCCTTGTACACAAACTATTCTGAGTCAGCTTTCGCAATCGCTCCCTACTCAAGAAGGGGGGGCCATGCCGAGCAATCACTAATCCCCCACTTGAATGTTGCATAGGACGATTCCTATCGACATACTAATGAGCAAGAAAAGGAGCATGCGTACGCGTGCCAAATAATCGGGCTAACAGGGGAAAGAGGTTGAGCATTCCAACGGTTGAAAGGTCGGCCATCGCCTTAGCGATGAAGGAGTTCGATCGGGAACTCCGAGCGACCAAGGATTGGAAGGGATGGGATAGCAAGAAGTCGCAGCTTTATGCGATCTCTGAGGGTGGGGCGCTATATCCGCCGAAGCAGATAATTTCCATGGCCACCGGCCTCTCGGTCAGGGGCTTTTACGGCGGCCACCCGACAAATTCCTATCTTGAGGAACGGGGATTCAGGATTGTACGGCTCCCGAACGAGCGTCAAGCGTCGGAGTACGGCGAGCCACCGAGCTTCTCACTCGGGAAGATTTACGACAGACGAACAGACATACATCTAACCTTCGGCGGCAGCTGGCAGAGTGGGATAGCGCCGTCGAGCACAGTCCAAGCCATATTCATCTTCACGGGTGATAGCGGAGAGCAGTACGGCTACGTGGACGGCCGAGATGAGCTTGGCGTGTTCTCCTACACCGGTGCGGGCCAAGTTGGCGATATGACGTTCACCCGTGGCAACCTGGCCATCCGCGATCACGCTGAGGACGGGCGCGCATTGCATTTGTTCAAGTCACTTGGCAAAGGCAAGGGCCAGGAATACCTTGGTGAGCATGCCTATGCGGGGCACTCGATACGCCGGGGGCCCGATAGGAATGGGGACCAGCGCAACGTGATCGTGTTCCAGCTTTTCCCTGTGGCATTGCTGGATGACGAGAACAGCCCATCATTCGACGATGAATCTCCTGCGGCAGCGCCATCCAGTTTGGAAGAGGCGCGACGACGAGCCATTGAGGCGTTTCGCGGGTCACAGGAGGCAACGGGGAAGACAGCGCTGAGGAGGCTCTATCAGCGCAGCAAGCAAGTGAAGGACTACGTGTTGCTGCGTGCCCAGGGAAAGTGTGAGTCGTGCCGCCAGCCGGCAGCGTTTCAGCGGAAGGATGGGTCTCCGTACTTGGAGCCGCATCACACGACACGTGTTTCGGACGGCGGTCTCGACCATCCGCGTCATGTGGCAGCGATATGCCCGACTTGCCATCGGCACATTCATCATGGGCTTGGGGGACATCAGAAGAATCTGGACCTGATAGAGGCGATTGCGGCTAAGGAGCGCGACCGGTAGGTACTATTGACACGATGTGCATCATTTGCAACCCGCTCCCTACGCTATCACGCGAATATGAAGAAAGATCAACAATATGTCGTAGCACCAAGCTAGGAGCCGCTGCCTCACAAGGAAGAAAGAATGGCTATTGCCACAACTGCCACCTTCACGAAGCACACAGCAACTATCAGTGTAAGCGTGTCGCCGGAACCATCTTGCGCTACGCTAGCGTTTATGCGGTGGCGAGCCGATCGGCGACGGCCCAGGGTGTAATCTCATCAATCCGGTTGATAGGATGGGCAGCAATGCGCGTGAGCACGGCGCGCAGATACGCCTCGGGATCAAGGCCGTTGAGCTTGGCCGTGCCGATCAGACTGTAGATCGCGGCAGCACGTTCGCCACCTGAGTCCGCGCCGGCGAACAGGTAGTTCCGGCGCTCGATGGCCACACCGCGCAAGGCGCGCTCGACCGGCAGGTTATCGAGTTCCAGACGCCCGTCGTCACAGTAGCGCGTGAGCGCTTCCCACCGATTCAGAGCATAGAGGATCGCCCGACACGTGTCGGATTTGCGCGAGAGTGTCTCCAGTGTGGCGCCCAGCCGCGCATGGAGTTGATCGCGCAAGGGCCTGGCGTGAGATTGCCGGTACGCTCGCCGCTCGTCTGGCGGTTTGCCCCGGATCGCTTCCTCAACCTTGTACAGCGCGCCGATGCGTTCTGGCGCTCCGGTATTCAAGGCATTCGGCCGCACGGCATGCAGTTCGTAGAACTGCCGCCGGGCATGAGCCTTATGCCGAGCTCGGCATAAGGCGCACGCGAGACGAAAATTCCACGACCTGTACC
>NZ_JFJV02000089.1:0-4527 GCF_000611145.1 Cupriavidus sp. SK-3
AACAACTGGTGCGCATCTCGCACGAACTGGGACGGGGCGTCGCGTCGGCCCAGGAGGCGCGCGCAATCTTCAAGATCGGCACGCAATACCAAACGACCGAGCAGACGCTCGCCGAGTTGCGTTATCCCACCGCACGCCGTCCGGTCAGGCCGGCGCTGGCGGAACGCAAGGTGGCAGCATGAAAGACCTTCATGAAGTGACAGTTGTCACGGTGCCGGGGCTGCGCGAGGAAACACCGGCGCACTGGCAGGCGCTGCTGGCTGGCGAACTGCCCAACGTGCGCTCGCTCCCTGCTCTGGGGCGCACCAACATTGACCTGAATGCGCGGGTCGCGGCGATCGACGCCGCCGTACTGGCGGCCCCGGCGCCCGTCATCATCGTGGCGCACAGTGGCGGATGCATTGCGACAGCGCACTGGGCGCGCCGCACCGGCCGGAAGATCCTCGGCGCCCTGCTGGCGACGCCCCCGGACCTGGAGCAGCCTCTGCCGCCCGAATTCCCTGCGCTGTCGGCTTTCGCCGAAGCAGGCTGGACACCTATGCCGAAGGGTCCGCTACCTTTCCACTGCATCGTGGCGGCGAGCCGCAACGATCCGCTGGGAGAGTTTGCAAGGGTGACGGACATGGCGTCCGGCTGGGGCGCGGAACTGGTCGACCTGGGCGAGGTCGGGCATCTGAACCCAGCGTCGGGCTATGGGCCATGGCCTGCAGCATACGTGCTGATTCGCAGGCTGGCCCAAAGGCAAGCCGTGTCGGGAGTCCTCGCATGAGCCCAAGCCAAACGCCCACTTGTGATGCCTTGCGCGCGCAAGGCCACTGGAATCCCGATTGGGACGCCATGGCGTCTCTGGCGCCGGACTGGACCGAGCAGTTTATGCGCATGGTCAGCTTTCCACTGAACTCCCCCGCGCTCGACTCGCGGACCTTCGAGCTGGTCTGCATCGCGATCGACGCGTCTGTGACCCACATGTTCGCGCCCGGCACGCGACGCCACATTCGCCGAGCACTCGATCTCGGCGTGAGTGCCGACGAGATCGTCGCCGTGCTGCAGCTTACCGCCACGTTGGGGCTGCACACCATGAGCATGGCGGCGCCCCTGCTGCAGCAGGAGCTGCGCGAGCGCCAGGCCACGGCCAACGAGCCGGCATGACCGTCGTTCTACCCTCTCAGGAGACTGCCTTGAAAGCCACCAGCAACACCTGCATCGACCAGCAGGGCAGCCGCATGCCCTCGGTTCAACAGGTCGAACAACTCGCGCGCGTCGCTAACGAGTTGGTCCAGCGGCAAGGAAGCGCAGGAGATCTAAAAGGTCGGCGTGAAGTACAACACGATTGATGAACCGCGGCCCGTTTTGGCATGGCACCCAAACGCAAGCCCGGGAAGCGCAACGTACTGTTCCGCTTCCTGGCATAAGCGGCAAGGTCCCTGTCGCGGGTAGCTGGCCTGTGCCGTTGGCATCCTCTCTCGAAGAGGATTGCCACGGGAACCCGAATCGCTGAATTCCAGTGTCGGCGCTCGTGGAGCGGTTACTGAATTACCTAACTGCATATTTGAAAGGACACAATGACCCTGCCTGACAAAATGACACTGAATGCTGTACGCCGTAGTTTTGTGCTCGCCGCGATGGCGGGATTGTTTTCGGCTTCGACGTCGATCGCTGTGGGCCAGCCTCTGGCAGATCGCCCCATTCGCATCATTGCCGTTGGCACGCCGGGAGCGACGGCGGATATTCTGGCGCGAGTAGTGGCCGACTCCTTGACCAAGAGTTTGGGGCAACCCGTCGTCGTGGAACCCAAGCCAGGGGCAGGTGGTGTCGTGGCCATGGAATCCTTTTTGAGAGCGCCTGCAGACGGACACACTTACCTGCTGTCCATCAGTAGTCTGGTTTCGGAGCTGCCCTACACGTTCAAGCCTAAGTACGATCCGTTCACAGCGATTCGGCCGCTGGTGGAACTGGGAAGCATGGGCGCGATGCTAGTGGGCAATGTCAACCTGCCACCCAAAAACTTTCAGGAGTTGGTTGCCTATGTGAAGGCCAACAAGGGGAGGGTCAATATCGGGTCGTTCTCGCCGGGGACGATGTCGCACATACTCGGACTCCAATTGAACCAACTGGCGGGGCTCGATATGAATATCATCCAATACAATGGGTCCACTCCCGGATTGGTGGATGTTATGGCGGGAAACGTCCAGTTTCAGATGGATTTGCCATTGACTTCCGCGCCATTGATCAAAGCGGGAAAACTCAGGCTATTCGCCGTCAGCTCGCCCAAGCGCTCCGAATTGATGCCAGAAGTCCCGACTTTCGCCGAATTGGGGTATGACGCGATGACACGGACCTCCTGGATGGGACTGTGGACGCTCCCTGGTGTGCCGGATGCGATCCAGCAACGTATCCGGAGCGAAGTTTTGAAAGCGTTGAATACGCCAGAGATAGGCGAACGGCTCTCTTCGCTAGGTCTGAGCGTGACGTCTAAAAATCCGCGCACTCCCGAGGAATTGTCCATGAGCTTGAAAAAGGACTACAAAACAACGGGCGAAGTGCTGCAAGCGGTGGGCTATAAGCCTCAGTAGAGATTCGACGATCGGGCGATGAAAGGAGAGCTATCGGGATCGCCCGGCATCATTGGCCTGGGGAGTAGGCCCTCCCTCCGGCTGCCGATCGAAGAGGCACCTTCCTGACATTGCAGTGCTGGTTGCTTTTATCACTGGCGGATGACTGGAAGTCCATGTGAGCGCGTCGTCCGATGCTCACCAATACAAAGACCGAGGAGAACAAAATTGGGCAATTGCATCAGCAATACCATAGGGTTTGATCGAACATCTCAGCCAGTTTGGGAAGGCAGCAACGGCCTCGCCGCGAAGATGAAGAAGACGGGACTGGTCCTTGTCATGGTCGGCGCAGGATGCGGTACGGCGCTGGCTCAGACCAGCGTCACCCTGTACGGCGTTGCCGACGCCAACCTGGAGTTTGCAAACCATGTGGGCGTGGCGCCCACACCGGCCAATGGCTACAATCCGGGCCCAGGCAATAAGGTCTACCGGATGAACTCGGGCGGCTTGTCCGGCTCGCGTTGGGGCTTGCGAGGTACGGAAGACCTCGGTAGTGGGTTGTCGTCGCTATTCGTGCTGGAAGGCGGCTACAATCAGGACGCTGGCACCTCGCAGCAGGGCGGCCGGCTGTTCGGCCGCTCGGCGTACGTCGGCCTCGCGAGTAAGAACTATGGACAGGTGGCCTTTGGCCGGCAGTACACGTCGCTGTTCGACTCGATGTCGAACTTCGTGCCGGCGCTCTACGCCACTTCCTATGAGCCGAGCGCTTTGCTGCTGGGACCTAACTATCGTGAAGACAACACGGTCAAGTACAAGGGCGCATTCGGTCCGCTGACCGCATCGTTGCACTGGTCATTCGGCGTCGGTCTGGCTGTGCCACAGACGAGCCCGTTGCTGGTTGCCGGTGGCGGTAACGGTGAGGTGCCTGGTCAGTTCCGTCGGGACACCGGTTATGGCGCGGGCCTGTCCTATATCGCCGGTGGCATCGGCATCTCCGCAGGCTACGACCAGTTCAACCCGACATTTGGCAGCGGCACCGGTACCTTCAAGAACGCGGCAATTGCCGGGAGCTATGCCTTTGGCAATGCCAAAGTCATGGGCGGTTATCGCTGGGGTCAGAACCGGGGAGCGAACGGGAGCATGGTCAAGCGCGACGACTACTACTGGATCGGCGGGCAATATCAGTTCACGTCGGCCCTGGGCTTGATCGCGGAGTTTGCCTACGACAATATCAAAAACCTGTTCGGCAACCAATCGATACCCAATCCCTGGCAGATCAACCTGATCGGCACCTACTCGTTCTCGAAGCGCACCGATGTCTATCTGACGGCGGCCTATTCGAAAAATGCAGGGCTGGGACTGGATTCGCTGGCCAACGGCTTCGCCAACAGCCTTGCGCTGGGCAACAGCTATACCCTCGGCCGGGGCGAGTCCAACATGCTGGGGATCGGGCTGGGCGTGCGCCACAAGTTCTGAGTGCGCCGGGAGACCGGCAACGGAACTCTTGAGATTTACAAAAAACATGACAACGGCTGCGGGGCTGGCGCGCTTTATCTCTAACGGGTTGAATGGAGGTGCGCGCCGTGCCGAAGAAGCCGTTAGACGAAGCAACGAGGAAGCGCTTGCGAGCTGGTCGGATGCTGTATGCCATCGAGGCCGGCATCAAGGGCAAGCCACCGGATCACAGACTGGCCGTGCGGCAGGAGCAATCCGTGCCGCTGCTCGCCCAGTTCCACCAGTGGCTGGCTAGGCAATGCCCATGGCTTGCTGGCCAAGCAGCCGTTGGAGCAGGCCTTCGGCTAAGCACTACGACATTGGCAGGCCCTCGTGCGCTACACCGAAAGCGGTATCCCGGAGCCGGACAACAATCGCCTCGAGCGCGCCATCCGCCCAATTGCCGTTGGCAGAGCAAATTCTATGTTCGTGGGCTCGCCGCGTGGCGAACGTGCCGCCGCGACGATGTACTCGCTGCTGG
>NZ_JFJV02000090.1:0-3878 GCF_000611145.1 Cupriavidus sp. SK-3
GGTGGGGATAGTTGTGTATAAGCGCATGGGCCTAACGTACGAAAAAGTCCGTTTCTTGACGGCACCCAGAGTTGGACGACTGCATATGCCTCATCATGCACACATAGCGGAGACTTGTCCACAGGAGTACGCCGCCATGCGGGAGGCCAGTCAGCGCTTCAACGCGTTAGTGGAGCGCTATCTCTCTGAAGATCCAGCCGTTTCAGAAGCGAATTTGCTGGCCGCAATTGACCTGAAGCACCAACTGCACTGACCTGCCTGACCACCCCGGCCCAACCCGCCGGGGCGATTTCCACTTTGCCGCCGTCAACCGGGGTGAATGCAGGCAGAATTGCAGCATTCACACACTCGAGCTCACCATGACCAGCCTCGACCCAGCGGCAATCGTCAACTGGCACGCGCACGTGTATTTCGATGCTTCAAGCCGCGATGCGGCGTGGGCGCTCAGGGAAGTCATCGTGGTACGCTTCGGCGCGTCGCGCAGATAGGTCGTTTCCATGAACGTCCGATAGGTCCCCATCCGCAGTGGTCGTATCAGCTCGTGTTCGACCGCCCACACTTCGATAGCATTGTCGAATGGCTGACGCTGAACCACGGCATGCTGGATGTATTTCTCCATCCGAACACGGGTGACGCCTTGCGCGATCATCGCGATGCCGCCATGTGGATCGGCCACTCACATCCGTTGAACCTGGCGGCGCTGGGCGGGTAGCAAAACCTACGGCTTCCAAGCCGCCGTCCTGCCAGCCCGCGCACCGCTCAGCCGATAAAGGCCTTTTCCAGTACGAAGTGGCCCGGCTCGCTCATATTGCCTCCGATGAAGCCGCGCGCCTCCAGCAGGCCCCGACCATATCGGGGCTGCCATACAGCAATGACGCGGTCGTTTCGGTGGAGAACGAGGGAACATCGAGCTCGAACAGTTCGCCGGATTCGATCAGTTCGGTGATACGGCTGCGATTGTGGAAGTCCTCGCGCGTGACCGTGGGGAAATAGACCAGTTTTTCGCGGACCAGGTCGCCTAGGTATTCATGGGGTCACGCCAAGATTCATAATTGCTCTGCAGCGCATAATTTACGAATCCCGGCCAACTCTCTTTCCCGACACGCGGGGGCTGTACCGCGATGTGTGCTGAATGCTGCACGTCCACTACGGCGTCACGCCCACCGCGAACAAGCTCTACAGCCTGGTGCGCAAGGGCAGCATGGGCACACCGGCGGAGGTGCCGCAGGGGTTCTGGCAGGAGTTGCCCGGGCGCACCCGCGTCGCGATCGACCATCCGGATTTTTCCGGAAGAGTTGAAACAGGTGGCCGCCGAAGCGGTCAAGACGATCTGGCAGGCGGCCAACGAAGTGGCCACGGGCGAGCTGGCGATGCGACGCAGGCCGACACCGGGGCGCGCGCGAGGAGGGGGTGGCGCTCTCGGCCCCGTTCGCCGCCGAGCGGCAATCTCACGCCGTGACGCAGGCGCGGCTGGAGGCAAGGCGGGCCGAGCTGGCAGCTGCGGGCCGGCAACTGACGAAACTGCGCACCCAATTCTCGACGGAGGTCGAGCTCGCCCGCGAGCAGGTGGTCATCGCGCAGGAACGCGCCGAAGCCAGCGAATGGCGGTAACCGTCAGCGGAACCCGTCTGGCGAGTAGAGGGCGGCGATGAGAAGGTAGGAGCTTCACGATCTCTGGGAGTGAAGCGATGGCCGATCAGCGGGAAGGTAAGAGCGGACGAGCCGGGGCAAGGTATGACCGCCACGATGAGGCTTTCTGGCGCGATCTGCTGGCGCAATGGCGGAACAGCGGCGGGAACATTCGCGCCTTCTGCCGACAACACGGCTTGGCGGTCAGCACTTTCGGCTTGTGGCGCAAGCGATTGAGCCAAGAGCAGCCATTGCCGGTGGCACCGCCAATGGCAGTGACTGCGGACACAGCATTCATCGCTGCGACAACTGTTGCGGTGCCGAATGTCCTGCCGACAAGCGACTCAGCACTATCGAGGTCACGCGACCAGGTGGTCGTTACGCTCGGCGGCGCACGTATCGAGATGGCCGGGGTGCATGCCGAACGCATCGTGCGCTTCGTGCTGGGCCAGTTGGGAGGAGGCCGGTGCTGATCAGCGGCGATGTGCAGGCTTTCATCTGCCGTGACGCGGTTGACATGCGCAAGTCCATCGACGGCCTATCGTATCTGGTGGAGCCGTTGCTGGCCAAGAATCCCCTGTCGGGCCACCTGTTTGTCTTCGTCGGGCGCGATCGATCGAAGGTCAAGATTCTGTATTGGGACCGCACCGGCTTCGCGTTGTGGTACAAGCGGCTTTCGCACGGCCGGTTTCCTTCGCCGGCGACGCTAGCCCAGCGTGGCTTCACGCTGGCCGAATTGAACGCTTGGCTCGAAGGCATCGAGATCCCTGCGGTTCGGCCCCACCGCACTGTCACGGCAACGCGCATCTTGTGACTTGTAAACCTGCCGGCGCTGGCGCATCATGGCGCCATGCTTCCGGTACTGACACCCTCCGACCTGCCAGCCGATCTCGAGGCGGTACGCACCCTCGCGCTGGAGCAGAACCGGGTCGCCCGCGCGCTGTGGGAGCAACTGGAGATATTGAAGCACCAGATCGCGCAGCTTAACCGCGCGCAGTTCGGCGCCAGTTCCGAGCGTCTGCCGGGTCAGGCTGAACTCTTTGCCGCACCGCTCGATCTGCCGTTACCGCCAACCGCCGCAGAGGTCAAAGTGGCGGGCCACACCCGCAAGGGGCGCCCGGCACTGCCCAAGGACCTACCGCGCACGCGGATCGAATACGATCTGTCCGCGGCGGAGAAGGCCGCCTTCGATTCACTGCAGCGCATCGGCGAGGAGCGCAGCGAGACGCTGCATTACGAGCCAGCCAAGCTTACCGTCATCGAGCACATCCGCTTCAAGTATGCGGCCATGAAGAACGGTGAGTCCACCATCGTGACCGCCACCGCGCAGCCCTCGTCGTTACCCAAGAGCAACGCCAGCGCTGGCCTGCTCGCCAACATCCAGGTCAATACCTTTGTGGACCACTTGCCGATCCACCGGCAGGAGATGGGCTACGCCCGTCTGGGCATTCACCTGCCGCGTGCCACGCTGTGTGAATGGAAGCTGGGGGCCGCCGAGCTGCTGGAGACGCTCCTGCCATCCTTGCGCATCCACATCCTGCAGGCACCGCGCCTGCACCTGGACGACACCACGCTGCCGTTGCTCGAACGCGGGCGCGCCACCACCAAGCAGGCGCACCTGTGGGGCTACTTCGGAGCCGGTCAGCAGCAGGAGAACGGGCTGTGGGTCGATCACCCGCCGGCGGTCATGTTCGAGTTCGCCGAATCCCGTGCCGCCACCCATCCGCTCACATTCCTGCGCGAGTATCGGGGGTACCTGCAGGCCGACGCCTACAGTGGTCACGATGCCCTCTATCGCACCGGCCGCATCATCGAAGTCGGTTGCTGGGCGCATTGCAGGAGACGCTTCTTTGAGATCGCCAAGGTGCAGAAGGCGCCTGGGTTGGCCGCGCAGGCGCTGGCGTGGATCGCCCAGTTGTATGCCATCGAGGCCGGCATCAAGGACAAGCCACCGGATCACAAACTGGCAGAGCGACAGGCGCAATCCGTGCCGCTGCTCGCCCAGTTCCACCAGTGGCTGCTAGGCAATGCCCATGGCTTGCTGGCCAGGCAGCCGTTGGAGCAGGCCTTCGGCTATGCACTGCGACATTGGCAGGCCCTCGTGCGCTACACCGAAAGCGGTATCCTGGAGCCGGACAACAATCGCCTCGAGCGCGCCATCCGCCCAATTGCCGTTGGCAGAGCGAATTTTATGTTCGTGGGCTCGCCGCGTGGCGGGCGTGCCGCCGCGACGATGTACTCGCTGCTGG
>NZ_JFJV02000091.1:0-20240 GCF_000611145.1 Cupriavidus sp. SK-3
CGCCCGCCGCCGCCGCCGCCACCACCACCACCGGCACGTCCGCCGCCGCTGTAGCCACCGCCGCCGCCGCCGCGCCCGGCCGGCGAGGCGTGCGCGCTGCTGCGTCCACGGTCGAAATCCCGCTGCGAGGATGCACCGCCGCCACCGACACCCTGGAAGGCGTTGTCGCGCCCGCCCTGGCGGTCTGCTACCTGGCTTCGGTTGCCCCCTGCGCCGCCCCCCGCGCCACCTCGATCGCCAGCAGCGCCAGCCCGGTCAGACGGCCCGCCGCGGTCCCCTGCGCGGTTCCCCGCACGGTCTCCTGCACGTTCCCCGCCGCGATCTCCCGCGCGTTCCCCGCCGCGATCTCCCGCGCGTTCCCCCCCGCGATTTCCCGCGCGGTCGGAAACGCCGGCACGATCACCGGCGCTGCCCCGGTCAGCCGCGCCCTGGCGGCCGCCTGCATCGCCGCGGCCCCGGTAATCATTGCGCCCGTCGGCGCCCGCCACATTGCGGCCAAACTTCTCGCGCGAGGCGTTATCGCGGTAGGCGACGCCCTTGCGGTGGCTGGCGTCATGCTGCCATTTCCCATTCTGCGTCTTGGTGCGGTCGAAATTCCGGTCGATGTTGGCGGCCTTGTTGACATTGATATTGACGTCGCCACCCCCCCAGTTGCAGTTGCCGAAAATCGCGCCGGCTGCCGCCAGGCCGACACCCCACGCGAAGCCGGTGGCCAGTGCGGCGCCGGGGTAATAGGCCGGGTAGGGGGGCCAGTAGGTGGGCGGGTAGGCCGGATAGCTCCAGGCGCCGTACACCACCGAGGGGTTGTATGCCGGCACATAGACGACTTCCGGGCTGGCAGGTTCGATCTTGACGATGGTCTGCCCCGACTGGCCGGCGACGGTCCCGGTCTCGGTGATCACCTTCTGCTGCTCATTGGATTTAAGGTTGCCCGATTGCTGCGCGCGGCCCCGCAGGCGCTGCACCGCGGCGAGCACGTCGCTCTCCTGCGCGAGGAAGGCATCGCCCAGTTTCTGCGTCCATTCGAGCTTGTCACTCATCGGCTCCAGGATCTGCGGGAAGGCAACCAGCGACTTGACACTGACATCCCACTTCTCGTTACCCACCGCCTTGACCGCCGCATCTCCCTTGACGCTGGGGTTGGCCTTGACCCAGCGCGCCGCTTGCACGATCTCCAGCGGGTAGGTCGATGCCATCAGGACCTGCGACAACACGGAATCCGGATAAAGGGCAATCGGCGCGACCAGCGCCTCGATTTCCTCTGGCTTAAAGGTTGGCGCGGCCTGGTCCTGGGCATTGACAGTGCCTGATGCGAACACCAGTCCAATGAGGAACCACGCGCATATGGTCTGAGCCAGTCGCTTACCACATGGAATCATGGCCGCTCCTCTCGACTGATCAAGGCACTTGACGGGTGACTAGAGCTTCTCGTGCGAAAGCGCATTGGCCCGGCGCGGCATATGCGCATTTAACGCAAGGCCTTTGCATCTACGTGCGGGGCATGCGGGGTCCTGGCCAGGCTCTACACCGAAGTTGCAGCCGGAATGGGTCGCCGATGGCAACTTACCAATGCAGCACCAACTGAGATGCACTTTCTGCCCGATTCGCCATTTGACCATAGAGCACAGTTGCAATAACTTCAACTACTCCACACCTCTCGGGCCAGACCCCATCGCGGCATTCCTGTTGTGCCTGCCCCTCCGCCCGCTGCGCCTGCGCTCGCGGGCCAGCGCCAACTTGCAGCATGGTTCGCAGCAACGCGGCCTCGCAAAGACGGGTCGGAGTTGAATAGCGAAATGGCGGAGATATGCGCGACGCCATGGCAGGCATGGCGGTGAACTACGATGAGAGGGAAACGCAACGATCGGCAGGGGCGTTCGCTCACGTCAATGAAGCGATGGGGCATCGTCATGCCCGACGTTCCTTTGACTTTTGTGGAGCGGACACCAATACTAGCTCGTAGTCTGCGGATTCGATGTGGCGCGGCAGCCGCAAGCATTCCATCAATGCTGCCGCCATGAAGAATTTGAAACGGGAGAGGATTATGCTAAAGGCGGCCACATCAGTCATGTTTGCGATGGCGATCATTGCTTCACCGGTTTGGGCTCAGACCGCTTCCGGCGCGGGTGGGCAAAGTCATAATGATGCAATCGTGAAGATGCGGCAGGAAGAGGCCGCCGCCAGGAAGGAGTACAAGCGCAAGGTCGCCGAAGCGCAAAAGGTTTTCGACGAGCAAAAAGCGGCTGCGAAAAAAGAGCGTGACGCTGCAATCGCTGCCGCACGCGCCGCAGCCGGGCAGAAATGACTGGCTGCCCGCCAGGGCTGCCCGTTCCTGCGTTCAGGCGTTAGCGGTTTCGCGTCGCGCGGCAACGGCCTGTCCGGCGCAACGTGCCGCCAGCTTGCCAGTCACTGCGGGACGGGGTTTCCGCAGCCTGGCGGACTTGCCACGGGGCGACGCCAAGCCACCGAATTCGTGCGCCAGAATTTGTAGCATGTCGCGCCGCCGATGCCCATGGATTCCCTTTTGTTCGCAGCATGACCTCGTCGTCTCCAGGTGAACATGCCCGGTCTCAATGAATTCTTGGAAGCGATCCCGGTAAGCAACCCTGGCTGATGGGCCGGTCGAGGCGGCAAGCACCATTATCCTGGAGCGCGAAGTCCCGACTCTACTCTGCGTTGTCCATTGAGCGGCCACGGCCTTATGAGCAAGCCGGATTCCTCGTCCCCGCTCCCCGAACCGGGCCGTATTGCGCGCCGGACGAAGGGCGCCGATCAGACCGCCTGGGGCTGGTGGCTGCCGGGATTGCGCACGCTTCGCGAATACCACGTGGCGTGGCTGCGGTACGACATCGTGGCAGGGCTTGTGCTGACCACGATGCTGGTACCTGTCGGCATCGCCTATGCGGTGGCGTCGGGTTTGCCCGGTATCCATGGCCTCTACGCGACTATCGTTCCGCTGCTCGTCTACGCGGTGTTCGGACCCAGCCGGATTCTGGTGCTGGGGCCGGATTCATCGCTGGCCGCCGTCATCCTCGCTGTCATCCTGCCACTGTCCGGGGGCGACGCGAATCGCGCGGTCGCCCTTGCGGGCATGATGGCGGTCGTCTCGGGGACGATGTGTATCCTGGCCGGCATCGCCCGCCTGGGCTTCATCACCGAGCTTCTTTCCAAGCCGATTCGCTATGGCTACATGAACGGGATCGCGCTGACGGTATTGATCAGCCAATTGCCCAAGCTTTTCGGTTTTTCGATCCAGGGCGAAGGACCGCTGAGAAATCTATGGGCCATCGCCACAGCGGTGATGGATGGAAAGACCAACTGGACCACGTTCACGGTCGGCGCATCCACCCTGGCGGTGATCCTGCTGCTCAAGGGCAACAAGCGCTTGCCGGGCATCCTGATCGCGGTGGTTGGCGCAACCATCGCCGTTGGCATGCTGGACCTCGCAGCGCGCGGCGGGGTGTCGGTCCTCGGTCCGCTGCCGCAAGGCCTGCCAGCGCTCGCCATCCCCTGGATCACCAGCGCCGATATCGTCCCCGTTCTGATCGGCGGCTTTGCCGTTGCCCTTGTCTCGTTCGCGGACACCAGCGTGCTCTCTCGTGTCTATGCGGCGCGGACCCGCACCTATGTCGACCCGAACCAGGAGATGGTGGGACTCGGCCTCGCCAATCTGGCTGCGGGGTTTTTTCAGGGCTTCCCCATCAGCAGTAGTTCGTCGCGTACTCCCGTGGCCGAGGCCGCGGGCGCCAGAACCCAACTGTCCGGCGTAGTCGGTGCGCTCGCTGTTTCCTTGCTGCTGCTGGCGGCGCCGGATCTGCTGCGGCATTTGCCCACCAGCGCACTCGCCGCGGTCGTGATCGCATCGGCCATCGGGCTGATCGAGATCACCGACCTGCGGCGAATCTATCGCATCCAGCGCTGGGAGTGCTGGCTATCGATCTTCTGTACAGTTGGCGTGGTTGTGCTGGGCGCGATTGAAGGCATCGGCCTGGCCATCGTAGTTGCCGTCATCGAATTTCTCTGGGATGGCTGGCGCCCATACTCCGCGGTTCTTGGGCGCGCCGATGGCGTCAAGGGGTACCATGACATCAAGCGCTATCCCGAGGCACGGCTCATCCCCGGCCTGGTCCTGTTTCGCTGGGATGCGCCCTTGTTCTTTGCCAACGCGGAATTGTTCCATGACCGGGCGCTGGATGCGGTGGCTGCATCGCCCACGCCGGTGCGCTGGCTGGTTGTTTCGGCGGAGCCGGTCACCAGCGTGGACGTGACCTCCGCCGACATGCTTGCCGAGTTGGACGACGCCTTGCACTCGGCTGGCATCAAGTTCTGCGTGGCCGAGATGAAGGATCCCGTCAAGGACAAGCTGAAGCGATTCGGGCTTTTCGCGCGGTTTGGCGAAGCGGCATTCTTTCCGACACTCGGTGCGGCCGTCAGCAAATATCTCGCGACTTATCCGGTGGATTGGGTGGACTGGGAAGACGAGGATCGCTGAGCGGCATCACTTGCATTACTTGCATCACTTGCGCATTCGGTCGCCTCCGAGCGGATCCACGATGATCATCGTGCGATCCAGTACGCCCTGGTCGTCAAAGTAGACACTGAAGTGGGCAGGCAGATAGCCATTCGCATAGAGCCGGTAGGACCATGCCTCGCGCTTCATGAGCGGATAGTACTGGACAGGCTCCCGCGGCAGGCCGAAGCGCTCAGTCACGTCGCGCTTGGTCCAGACGCCTGGCTTTGCCTCGTAGATCTCTTTCTCGGTCAACATCTGGCGGAAGCTGACGAGCCTTGCGTTCGCGTCAAAATCCGCGGCGTAGACTTCAAATCCCATGGGCTGGTGCGAATAGATCCATCGTGTGGTGCCGTCGGCGAGCGCATAGGTCTCAGTAGGCGCGCCAAAGGTCTCGCGAACGGAGCTTTCCGGGCTGCCGATCATCTGCTGCGCAGTCTGCACGGGTTGCAGGGACGCACAGGCCGACAGCGCAACCGCGGTGCCGGCCAGCCACTGGGCTAAGCGATATTGCATCACCATCCTCCACTGCAGAAGGTAAGGTTACTTTCCACCGGTTCAATCCAAGCATAGTCCATCCGCTACATTCCGGACCCTGCTCCCGGCCCCCTTTGCGCCAGCCCCGATGCTGCCCGTGCTGCCGCGTCGGCGAGGAAACCCCGGCTGTTGGCAGGTGCGTCAGGGCCCATGCACGAACTCCACCTGGATATTCATGCGCACGGCGTCGTCCACGGCGGGGAACCATGCTGCCAGGTCGAATTCCCGCCGGCTGACTTCTCCGACCGCGGAGAAGGCAAGCGTGTCATCGCGTCGTGGATCTCCGATAGGGCCGGCTGGTGTTACGAGAAGGCTGATCGAGCGCGTGATGCCGCGGACCGTGAGGTTGCCAATAAGGCACCCGCTGCCTTCCCCGGTCCGCACAAAGCGGGTACTGACAAAGCGGATCTCCGGATAGCGGGCCACATCGAGCATGCCGCTGCCCCGGATGAGCGGGGACAGGATGCGCGGGCGCGCCTCGACGCTAGCGGCATCGATGGTCACCGTGACCCGGCCGGAGTCAAGGCCGGCCTGCGTTCCTTCGAGCTGCGCATTCATCCGGTGAAAGCGCATCCTGATCTTTGAGCGCGAGAAGGCGTCGACATCGAGCGTGACGCTGGAGTGTTGTGGCACCAGCACGTAGCGATCGGGCCGCCCGTCCGCGTCGGCTGTCTGGGCCTGGATGGCGGCGCCCGCCAGCGATGCGAATGCGGCGAGCACAAGTTTGGCGATCGCGTGCCCACGGGTGGCCCGGAACCGGAGTGGCAAATCGCGCACGCTTTCTCCTCGGCCGAAGCGTTGTGGTCTGTCTGGGTAAACGCGTGGCGGCCAGGATTTATTCCATTCCGCGCAGCCGCAAAGGCCGAAAGGGGCAGTCAGGATGGAGCAGGGCGAGGCCGTGTTACCCGTACCGGCCCCCGCCCGGGCAGGCCGGACGGGGGCCATGGCAAGACTCTGACTCTTCTCGCGGAGGTAGCCTGCAAACGCGCCTGGCTTCAGGCTCTACTTCTTTTTGCCTTTGTGCTGTTCCCCGCCCGACTTCCGATAACGCTCGAGATACTCGTCGCGCAGTTTGCGCACACAGCGGCCGATCTTCACATAGTCCTCTTCGTTGAGGTTGGCCAGCGAAACCCGTCCCGACGGGTGGCGCGTACCGAATCCCTTGCCAGGCAGCAGTACCACGCCCGCCTCCTCGGCCAGGCGGAACAGCAACTCGTGGGGCTGAATCGAATCAAGGAGCCATTTGACAAAATCCGGCCCGACGTCCTTGCTTTGCTGTTCGACGTCGAGCAGTGTGTAATAGTCGACCACGTTCGGATCCACAGGTTCGGGGGCTGCACCCATGCCGCGATACAACGCTGCCTTGCGGCTTCGGATCAACCGCTTCATGGCGTTCTTGTAGCTCTCGGTCGAATCCATCAGGGAAAACAGAGAGAACAGCACCATCTGCACCTGCTGCGGGGTGGAAAGGCCCGCCGTGTGATTGAGCGCCACCGTGCGGCTGTCCGCCACGATGCGATCGATGAACGGCAACTTGTCCGGTTCGGTAGTAATCGATGCGTAGCGATGGTGCAGGTCCTGGCGTGCGGCTTTTGGCAAGTTCGAGAGCATTTCATCGAACAGATTCGACTTATGGGTCGCGATCACGCCTAGCCGCCAGCCGGTTGCGCCAAAGTACTTGGAGAACGAGTACACCAGGATGGTGTTCTTCGGGCACATGGCAAATAGCGACACAAAGTTGTCGGCAAAGGTGCCATACACGTCGTCGGTCAGGATGATCAGGTCCGGACGTTCCTTGACGATGGCAGCGAGATAGTTGAGGCTCTCGTCGCTCATTCGCACCGAGGGTGGATTGCTCGGATTCACAAGGAAAAAGGCCTTGACCTTCGGGTCGCGCAGCTTGTCGAGCTCCTTGTTGGGGTATTGCCAGCCAGCAGTCGGATCCGCTTCGATCTTCAGTTCGGCCAGGTCATACTCCTTCAGTTCCGGGATCTCGATATAGGGCGTAAAGATGGGCACGCCCAGTGCGATCGTGTCACCGGCCTTGAGCAGCCCGTTGACCTTCATCGAATTGAACAGATAAGTCATCGCCGCGGTACCGCCCTCGACCGCGTACAAGTCAAAATCGCCCAAAAAGGGATGCGTGCCAATCATTTCCTTTCGGATGTATTGCTTGACGATTTTCTCGCTAAGCCTGAGCATGCGATCCGGTACCGGATAGTTGCAGGCCAGGATGCCTTCGCACATCTCGTAGAGGAAATCGCCCCCGTCATGGCCGAGCTGGTCTCGCACGAAAGAGACGGCGCCTGCCAGGAACCTGACCCCCGGGGTGTCGCGGTGATAACGCGCGAAGAGATCGAAGCGCTCCTCGATGCCAGACCGCCGGGGAAAACCCCCGACGCCTTCCGCGAGGTAAGAAAAGGACCGTTCGGATTCGGTCATGGCAAACAAGCCAAGCTGCCAGAAGCCATGGCGCGGCACGGTTGCAAGGAAGTTGGGATTACCGCGTCCGGCGTTAAGCATCAAACGGTTCGTGACGCTCCCGGCCAGCTTGATCAATTCATCCTTGAGTTCAAACGGCGAGAGACTTTCCAACTTCGACGGATCTGGCTTGCTCATGGCGCATTCCCCCATAAAATGGTGCATAGCGGAGATAAATAGTCAATCAACGCATCACGGAATCCATTCTAGTCAATGGCGTGAACTTCAGAATCGTGATCCTGTTGCGATCAGCGTCCCATCCGGCGGTCGTAGCTTTGCGAGATACGATCGAGCAGGCCGGGATCGCGCGAGTCACTGGTGTTGAACTGCACGCGCACGCTGCCGTCGGCCTGCTGCCGCACGCTGGCGGTCACGGTGCTGCCGTTGCGCTGGCCCGCGACCGTACCGCTTGCCTGGTCCTGAACGTTGATCGCCACGCCCTGATCGCGCATGGCGTCCGCGGCGGCGGAGAACGAACGGTCATAGCTCGCGGGTACGGTGCCGGCCGGATAGCCATAGTAGGTACAACCCGAGACGGCCAGGATGGCGCCAAATGTCAGGGTAGCAAGCAGGTTCTTCATGGTGAGACCTTCCTCCAGCCGGGGCCGGGGTCAAAAGTGTTCATTGCCGACGCCTTGACGGCGCCGTCGGCACCCAGGTCGCGTTCATAGACCTGGCCCTCGTGGCTCACCATGAAGCTCATCACGCCAGTGTCCTGGTAGCGCACGGGCCAGGCGATGACGGCGAATCCGCCGAAGAGCTTGCCGTTGACTATGTAGTCGAATGCGCCGCCCGGCGCGTGCGGGCCTTGCGATGTGAGGAGCTTGTAGTGATAGCCATAGTAGCCATCCTTTCCGGCATTGCGCGTGCCGGCTCCCATGAAACCCGGGCCGAGCGGGCTCGCTGGCTCACCGGCGCGAGTTGGCCAGTACAATCCGTCCCGCTTTCCGGGGGAACTCGACAGCCTGGCCGCATAGGCGAGCACGGCGCTGCCGTCGTGGGCGGCCAGGGCGTATTCGTTCTGCGCATCGTGGATGGCCAGCATCGTCTGGATCACGGCCAGTTCGTTCCTCCCGACGCGGCGTACACGCATTTCCTCTGCCCCGGCGCGCGTGTCGAACTGCCAGCCGTGGGCTGACTTCACGAGAGGGATGGGCAGGGTCCAACCGTCGTTGCCCACGGCGATGTATGCGCGATGGTCGACCGGCTGGAGTGCATGGGCACGCCCCCAGGCCGCCAGAAACTGGTATCGGACTTCGGCACCCACGGGCGGTATCAGGTCACGAAAGTTGGCGCCCAGAAGGCGCTTCATTGCCGCCTCGTCATCATTGAGTACCGCGTCGCCAAATGCCCTCATCGCTGCTTCGGGCGATGCAAACACCTGATTTGCGTGTGCGGCAGATACCGCCCCGAGCCCCGACAGCAGCGCACTGAGCACGGAGAATATCGTGATGAAGAGCCGGCCTTGACGACATAGCCGAGGTGATTTCATGCCCGTCTCTCCTTAGCGCCGGCCGCCGCCGCCGCGTCCGCCACCGCCAAATCCGCCCCCGCCGCCACGGCCGCCGCCTCCGTAGCCTCCCGCGCCACCACCGCTCGGGCGGTTGAACCCGGAAGACTGCATGCTGGACTGTCCCCGGCTGACGTCGCGTTGCGCGACATTCCCGCCGCCGACACCCTGGAAGGAGTTGTCGCGGCCGCCGAAGCCAGCGCTGTACCGGTCGGCATCCCTGGCGCGGTCGGACGTGCCGGGCCTGTTTGAAGCGCCGGCGCGATCGGACGTGCCAGGCCTGCTTGAAGCTCCGGTACGATCACCAGTGCCGGCCCTGTCACCAGCCGCGGCCCGGTCGGCAACGCTGGTGCGCCCGCCGGTGGCCCCCTCGCGACCACGGAAGTCCGCGCGCCTGTCGGCGCCAGCCACGCTGCGGCCAAACTTCTCGCGAGACGCATTGTCGCGGTAGGCAACACCCTTGCGATGGCTCGCGTCGTGCTGCCAGCGTCCGCCCTGGGCCTTGTTGCGATCGAAGTGGTGGTCGATGTGGGCGCCACGGTTGATGTCGATGTTGATGTTGCCACCGCCCCAGTTACAGTTGCCAAAGATCGCACCTGCGGCGGCAAAGCCAAGTCCCCACGCGAACCCGCCGAGGAGGGCGCCCCCGGGATAGTACGCGGGGTACGGTGGCCAGTAGTAGGGCGGGTAGGCCGGATAACCCCATCCGCCATAGACAATGGCGGGGTCATAGGCGGGGACATAGATGACCTGCGGGTTAGCCGGCTCGATGCGAACGATTGTGGGCGACACCGCCTCGGCCGTTGTCGCCTGCTCCACGATCACCCGTTGCTGCTCATTCGACTGCAGGTTGCCGGCTTTCTGGGCCCGCGAGCGCAGGCGCTGCACTGCAGCCAGTACTTCCTTTTCTTGCGCGAGAACGGCGTCGCCAAGCCTCTGCGTCCAGTCGAGCTTGTCATACATAGGCTCAAGGACCTGAGGAAAGGCGACCAGCGACTTTACGCTGACGTCCCATGATTCGTTCGCGACAGCCTGGACCGCATCATCGCCCTTGAGGTTCGGATGGGCCTTGACCCAGCGAGCGGCATACACGATCTCCAGGGGATACGTGGAAGCCATCAGCACTTGGGACAGCACCGAGTCCGGGTAGAGCGCGATTGGCGCGACCAATGCCTCGATCTCTTCTGGCTTGAAGGAAGGCGCGGCCTGCTCCTGGGCATTCAGAACGCCTGATGCGAGCAGTGTCCCAACGAGGAACCACGCCCGGAGGACTTGAGCCAGCCGCTTACTACATGCACGCATGGCTACTCCCCCTCGACTGAGTGAGACATATGCACGAGTCCCCACCCAAGCGGCTGGGGCGAAAGGCTATCGAGATCAAACCGCGCACCGCTAGTTCAGGAAAGAATCATGATGACGACCATGCCCCAGATCGTCAGGAACGTGTTCCCCACAGCATAGGTAACGGTGTAACCAAGACCCGGAACCTGGCTCTTCGCCGCTTCGCAGACCATACCCAGCGCAGCTGTGGTGGTCCGCGCGCCGGCGCATACCCCCAGCAAAATAGCGGGATGAAAATGGAATACGTACTTGGCGATCAGCATTCCGACAATGAGCGGCACCGACGTCGCAAAGATGCCCCAGAGGAAAAGACTGATCCCAAGCTTCTGCAAGCCAGCGACAAATCCGGGGCCTGCGGAGATTCCGACAACTGCAATGAAGACATTGAGTCCAACCGAGTTCATGAACCAGACCGTAGGCTCCGGTATGCGACCGAAGGTCGGGCGGATGGCCCGGTACCATCCGAAGATAATGCCGGCAATCAGCGCGCCACCGGCCGTGGAAATGGTCAAGGGAACACCGCCCACCTTCAGGACGATCGCGCCGATCAACGCGCCAACAGTGATTGCAAGCGACATGGTGGCCACGTCCGTCACCGATGTGGGCCGATCGATGTAGCCGAGCTTCTTCGCGGTCGCGTTGATGTCTTGTGTACGTCCAACCACTGTGACGACGTCGGCGCGGTAGAGTTTCGTCTTGGGCAAGACCGGGATCACGGTTTCGGTTGGCCCGCGCTTGATCCTCTTGAGGAACACCCCGCGCGCGCCCGGCCAGCGGGCCAATTCCTGCAGGGTAAGGCCATCCACCTCCTTGTTGGTGACGTAGATATCAACACCCTCGGTCTGGATATTGAGCAACTCCGCGTCTTCGACTTCCCTGCCGCTTGGACCGAGGCGCTCTATCATCTGGTGGCGCTTTCCGCCAATCGCAACAATGTCGCCCGGCTCCAGCCGGGTGCCAAGGTCCACCTCCATCACCTTGCCGCCACGACGAATGCGTTCAACGAAGGCTCTGACGCCTTCCTGCGTGCCGGATTCCAGTTCGCCAACAGACTTGCCGATATAGGGGCTGTTTGGCGCCAGTGAGTAGGCGCGCAGTTCGAATTCGTGCCACTCCGTGCCGGCCGCGCCCGGCTCTCCCGCACCCAGGCCCTTCTCGTAATCCTTGCACGCGGCCACCAGGTCGATACCCAGAAGCTTCGGGCCGATCTGCGCCAGGATGATCGCCGAACCCACCGTGCCGAAGATATACGTAACCGCGTACGCGATTGGCATGCCGTCAAGCATTTGTTTCGCCTCATCCGGTGGCAAGCCGAGCCGGTTGATCGCGTCTGTGGCCAATCCCATGGACGCGGAGATCGTTTGCGATCCCGCGAGGAGCCCGGCAGCCGAACCCAGGTCATACCCGGCCATCATTGCTGCTCCGACTGACGATGCCAGGCACAGCACACACATGATCAAGGCAAAGATGGCTTGTGGCACGCCGTCCTTGGCGATGCCGCGTACGAACTGCGGACCCACGCCATATCCCACCGCGAACAAGAACATGAGAAAGAAGACAGACTTCACATTGGCGGAGATTTTCACGCCCAGGATCCCGATGACGATCGCCACGAGCAGCGTCGACGTTACAGCGCCCAGGCTGAAGCCCTTGTAGCTTTTTCCGCCAATCCAGTACCCGATTCCCAGCGCGAGAAATATCGCAATTTCCGGATACGCTTTGAGTGTTGTAACGAACCAGGACATAGCCACCTCCATGAGCTATGGGTAGGTCAAAACGGGCGCCTCCGCTCCCGCAGTAGTCCATCGCAATGATTCCTGATGAATCCCGATGGCAAACGCAGGAAACGAATCATCCTGTTTTTCGCCTGAGCGCTTCCAAGGCTTCGGGCTTGAGCAACTCGAGGCCACGCGCCGCGTTGTATCCGTGAATCTCCTTGACATCCAGCTTGCGCATGAATGCAATGGTTTCCGGCGTGATAACTTGCCCGGGGACCATGATTGGGAACCCGGGAGGATAGGGGATCACGAACTTGGCGGAAACCAGTTCCGGGCCGTTCTTCAGTCGTTCGTCGACGCGAGCGTCATTTAGCCCGATACACTCACAGGCCTGCGCGTTGTAGGCAAGATAATACGCAGCGCGCATGTCACCTTCCGGCGTTGCGCTCTCGCTGTTCTCGCGCAGCGCATTGTGGAATCGGCTGAAGTTCGGAAGCTCTGGCACGTCCTCAACCAATCCCTTCACGCGCGCTTCAAAACTGGCTCGCACGCTATCGCCGCCGATGTCCAGTTCACGCTCCAGTGCGCGGGATATGTCCGCAAGTGTCTTGATGAGGTGCGCCATGTCGCTGCGCGTATTGTTGATATTGATCTGCACCAGCACGCTATTGCGCGACGTCTTGTTGATCTGGATGTCGTAGGTTTCGGCGAGCAGTCCCTTGAAGCGTGTACCGTCGTAGCCCGCATTGCCGCACAGCAGCGTGATGCGGGTCGGATCGAGGAAAAACTCGTCTTTGCGCAAGGCCTGGGTAGCGTCGGAGACAGTACTGCCTGGCATTCCGTAATCGGAAAATCCGGTGACGCGATACTCCGGCGGAATCATTTCCGCTGGCGTGGCAGCATGGAAGTACTTCGAGATCAGCGGATGATTGTTGATCTCTTTGCGGATCTCCATGGCAAGCTGCAGGGCCCGCTGCACGAGTTCGTACCCTTCCAGTTCCATTTGCCGCCGGGCTACATCGATGGAGGCAATGATCTGCAGGTTTGGCGATGTGGAAGTATGCGTGAAGAACGCCTCCTTGAACTGTGCCTCGACGGTATGGAATTCCTGATCGGCGACGACAATGATCGAGCCCTGGCGCAGGGACGACATTGACTTGTGGATTGACTCGGTTTCGTAGACGCGTACCTTGATCTGGTCCGGGTCAGGCAGCAATGGCATGTCGAGCAGTCGCAAGTCGGTGTCGCCAATGCCATCGAGCGAATTTTTAAAGGCTTCGTATTTGTCGCGATACAGCGGATCATGTATCAGCTCGCGCAACCTGGCGGCGCCACCCATCGCGGTGCGCATGCGCAGCAGTGGCGAGAATCGCGCAAAGCCGAACCATGCCTCGTCCCAGAGGAAGACAAGATCGGGCTTGATGGCAAGGCACTCCAGCATTGTTTGTTCCACGTTGGCGATGTGGCCGTCAAACGTGCAATTGGTAAGCACCAGCATCTTGGCCCGGTCGAGCTTGCCTTCGGCCTTGAGCGCCAGCAGTGCCTGCTTGATGGGACGGATCGCCAGGCTGCCGTACATGGAGTACTGCGTCAGCGGATAGGCATCGATGTAGAGAGGCAGCGCGCCGGCCAGCACGATGCCGTAGTGGTGCGACTTGTGGCAGTCGCGGTCGATCAGTACGATGTCGCCCGGGGTGAGCAGTGCCTGGTGCACAATCTTGTTGGCGGTCGAGGTGCCATTCGTGACGAAGAAGGCGCGGTCGCCGCCGAATGCCCGCGCGGCTTTCTCCTGAGCCTGCTTGATATTGCCGGTTGGCTCCAGAAGGCTATCCAGCCCGCCGGTGGTGGCGCACGATTCCGCGAGAAACAGGTTGGCGCCGTAGAACTCGCCCATGTCGCGGATCCAGTTTGACTTGAAGACGGACTTGCCCCGGGCGATCGGCAGCGCGTGGAAGGTGCCAATCGGGCGCGCCGCATAGTGCTTCAGGTTGTCAAAATACGGGGTATCGTATCGGTCCTTGATGCCATCCAGAATGGCAAGGTGGATTTCCATCGGTTCTTCCGCGCCGTAGAAAATCCGGCGAAGGGGCGCGGCCTCCTCGGACCCGGCAAGGTGACCGATATCTCGGTCGGTGGACAGGAACACATCGAGCTCGGGGCGCAGGCCTCGGAGCAGGCGAGCAAGCGCTGTTCCCATATCCTCCATGGCTGAACCGGTGCCCGTTGGCGTATTGCGCACGATGATGTCGCGCAGCGCCGGGGACGTATATTGCGATGCAAAGGCGAAGCCGTCGACGATCACAACCGACTGAAGATTGCAGTTGAATATCGCGGCAAGTATGGCGTCTTCAAAACTGCCAACCACAACGGTTTCATAAATGAAATGATCGTCGTCTCGCCGCAGCCTGCGGAACGATTCACGCAGGTCGGGCCAGGTTGAGCGCTCGCCGGCCGCCACCAGCAATACCTCGAAATACGGCTTGCGGCTCTGTCCACGGCCGATCGATGGTGGCAGGAAATCCGGAAGATGCGACTCACCTTCGTCCTCGATGATCCAGGCCTCTCTATTGTCCCGGTAGCTATTGGAAAGCAGGGCGCTGCTGATACGCTGCACAATGCGCTCCAGGCCAACCCGGTCCCCGCTTGCCAGGCGCTCCTGCACCTGTGCAATCAAGTGCGGTCCGGGATATGCGTTCAACTCTTCGATTGGATGCAACTCTTCCAACACAGCAATGGCTTGCTGACGCAATTCATCCCCGTTTTGCGCTGGCCGGGCGGCCAGGGTTCGCGTGATACGGTTGAGGGTGCGCCAGCGGTCGATACGTGCGTCCCAGGCGGAGAAGAACTGGTTGAGCCCAAACTTCGGAGCCGTTGCTTCGGTTGCAGCCATGTCTTGCCTCCATCGTGCGAATGGGACAACATCGGAGCAGATCGCATCCCGCACGACGCCATACCCTGTTTGGGGTATGTTCGCGTGCGCGATGCCGGTTTGGCGCGTAGCGCGGCCTGCAACGAACGGCAACCTCAGTTCGTCAGTGGCGAGGAATGCTCTGCGCGATAGTGCAAGTCAAATATAGTGCGCATTTTGACGATCGGTAGAAAAATCCGGTCGTGGCTGGCAGTTCACTATCCGAGATTCGGAAGCGGCATGGCGTGTCCGCCGAGTGTTCGATGAGGGGGTATGTTCGTCAGGCGGGAGTGACGGATCGGGTCTCGCAGCCGTGCTGGTCGGGCTCACTGCCGCCATGGCGGGAGCCCGCCAACTCGCTGGAAAAGACAGCAAGACAGCTGGGGTGCGCGCCCCTCTTTCACAGTGTGGCGCTTCAATGGCGAGGCGCGCTTGCTGATTGATCCTCAAACGCAGCGGCGCCGCCCGTTAGTAGCGGTGCATGGGACGGCGCTCCAGCATACCTCCGGCGCCATGCAACGGCACGAAGCGCGGAAGTCTCGCCGTTCGCACCTGACAATCAGAACATCTGCCTCAACTCCTGTTCAGGCGGCGCTGAATTTCGATGGGTTTCAGCTTCGAGATATTCTCATCGAGTTCTTCGAATACCGCCTTCTGGGCCGCCTTGCCCAAGTGCTCGCGCAGCTTGCCGAGAAACTTCGGCGCCGCGGCCAGGCGAAGCTTGTCGTAGCGATGCTCCTGGCCGGCCTGCTCGAGAAATTGCCCCAACATCCTCGCGAACGCGTCGTGCTCCCTCTCTATGGGGTCGGTGCGGGGTGGCACGGAATGACCCGGCTCGCCCTTGCCAGCGTAGCGTCCCTGGGCATCCTGGCGCAACTCGCCGTCCCTGGCGCGGCCCAGCGGGTTGATAAAATCCTGAATCTCATGGAAGTCGTTGCCTGTTCCATGGGCCTGGAAAATCCGGGCGCGACTGCTATCGGCGGTAATGGTCCAGATCGTCGTCATCGCCAGTTCCTCCCGTCAGGCCAGGTTCATGGTTCAAGGATAGGTCCTGCGGCGGCTGCCGTGGAGGTGCAAAGCTTCTCCGTTGAGCGGAATCCCATGTGGGACCGGAGCCGGTCGCACCCTGCATCCGACACTGCGGGATGAGCCATGTGCACGGAGCGTGACTTTGCATTGATGGGGATGACCGTTTGCCGACAGGTCAGGAGAATACGACGCCATTTCTCGCCCTATCGGGCAGTGCCTGCTTCCTTTGGCGAACCCATCCCGGGTCATCTATACTCTTTTTGATAAGTACCACCATAGCGTCACATTTCGCGCCAAGCTGGCGCGCTTTAGTGCCCGGGGGGAAGGTCGCCGGCAGTGCGCTTCGATGAGACGCCCGCCGGTGCCATTCGGGGGCGCGCATGCCTTGGCCATCTTCACCTTTGTCCATCTTGCACCTTGGCCCCATTGTGCTGGCGCGAGGTGCAGCTTTGCCCTCCCATGTCCTGCCCGCACGGGCGCACGCGTATCGTCAGAAGCCGCCGGCAGCCTGTACCGGAAAGGACACTCGACGCCGCAGTACAACTTACCTGGTTCGCATGCGAGGGTCGCAAGACCCCACATTGGCGGTTTGCGCGGATCACTTTAAACATACCGGTGTCCGGGATATTGCGAAAAGCGCTAATCGATCGGGTTTTCGTGATATTGCGAGAGAATCAGATATCTTCAGAAACGTTACCCGGCAACCATAAGGGAGACCGGGATGACACGCATCATCATTACTCACATTTCCGGTTCGAAGGCGCATCAGATCGAACAGTTTGAAGTTGACCGGTTCGATCAAATAGTCCTGGGACGGGACCCGGCGGCTACTGTCGTTTTCGACCCGCAGCGCGACGATCTGGTGAGCCGGCAGCATGCCGCAATTCAAATCAGGAAAGACGAACCCCCTCGCTATACGCTGGTCGACCTGGGCAGTAGCAACGGTACATTCCATAACGGCCGCGCGGTCAAGGATGAGACGCTGCTGGCGCCGGGCGATAGCATCGAACTGGGCGAGGGCGGACCGCGCCTGACGTTCGACCTTGAGCCGCGGCCCGTTGTTGCGCCCGCTCCGACACGCGTGAACGCAAAGGCAGTAGCTGAAACGCGGGTGAGCCGCCCTTCGGCGCCCACTCCCGGCGTCTCCGCGCAAGCCACGGACGATCGCGTGGGTAAGGAGACGGTGATACGGATGCTGGATCAGCAGAAGCGCTCGGCCGGGCGCAAGCTGCTCATCGGCGCTGGTGCGGTGGTGGTGCTGGGCGCCATCGTTGTCGGCGCATTTTCGCACTTCGGTATCCTGTTCGGGAAAAGTCCCGAGGCAATCGTCGCGGATTTCGGCGGGGCAACGGTGGTTGTGGAGGCCCGCTGGCATATCGTGGACAAGACCACGGGCCGCCCCGTTTACCAGCGCATCTGTATCGTCGAAAACCTGCGGCTTCCCTGCTTTATCCAGATCGATAACAGTCCCATTCAGCGCTGGCTGACGACTGACGACGACGATCATCGCGGCATTCCAATTGAAGTGGGTGGACGCGGCAGTGGATTTGTCGTCAAGGACCAGGGATTTATCCTGACGAACAAACACGTCGCCCAGGGGTGGAAGGTGCCGGGCTGGATGGACTTCGACTCGAATGGCGGCATACTGATTCGGGTCTCAACGGCTGGCCAGGGTGAAGTCAGCCTCGCCCGGATTAACCCAAAGGCCTTCAGGCATCTCAAAGGCTGGGACTTTGACCACCCGGTGAGGTTGATAAGGCCGAACTTCGCCGTGCCGGGAGGCATGGCGCTTGGCACCATGTCCATGGCCGTTCTCGAGGGGCGCAATGAAAACCTGGCGGTGCGCTTTCCCGATACGCGGGATAGCATCGAGGCACGCGTAGTCAAGTCGTCCGCCGAAGCGGACGTGGCTGAGATCAAAATTGATGCCACGCGCAAATTGCCTACCATCAACCTTGCCTCGGTGGGTTCCCGGCCACGCGTAGGCGAGCGCGTGACTGTGCTCGGCTATCCAGGCATATCCGAGGAAAAGCACGCGATCGTTCAATCGAGCGAAGGCGGAAATATTGCCAATCTCGTCGAATTGATTCCTCAGCCCACGGTAACGGAGGGCATCATCGCGAAGGTCGGCGACACCGTCAAGGCAGAGAAGAATGTTCAGACCTACGATGACCTCGGCGACGTCTATCAGCTGACGGTGACCGCCACGGGCCACGGCAACAGCGGCGGCCCGGTGTTCGACCGCGACGGCAAGGTGATCGGGCTGTTTACCTATTCCCGTTCCATGGGCGACGAACGCGTTACCTTCGCAGTGCCGATCAAGTACGGACTCGACTTGCTGCTTAACTGAGTTCACCGGGAACGCTTGCCATGTGCGCAGACCAGACTAGTCCAGCGGATCGATCCCGGCTTGCACTCAGGTGCGCGATGCTGAGCGATGTAGGTTGCGTCCGCGGGCGGAACGAAGACGCGGTCGGCTGCATGATTCCACGCGAGGACGATCCGTTCGCGCGTGCCGGTGCACTGGCTGTTGTGGCGGATGGCATGGGTGGGCACGCAGCAGGCGATGTGGCTAGCCAGATCGCGTTGCGCACGGTGCTTCACGAGTATTACCGTAGTGCGCGCGTGCCGGCAGCCGCACTGACAATGGCGTTTGTCGTTGCCGATCAGGCTATCCGTGATCGTGCCGCCGCCGACCCCGGTTGCGACGGGATGGGAACCACCTGTAGCGCGGTCGCCATTGTTGATGGCCTCGCATATATCGCCCACATCGGCGATAGCCGGATCTATCTCCTTCGCCAGGGCGCGTTCCGGCAATTGACGCAGGATGACTCGCTCGTCGGCAAGATGTTTCGCGATGGCCTGCTGACGGCGGAAGAAGCCAACAGGCACCCGGACCGGAATGTACTTCTGCGGGCGCTCGGGGCACCGGACCATGCGCCGTCGGTTTCGCCGGAAGGCTTTCCGCTGGCGCATGGCGACGTCCTGATGCTATGCACTGACGGCATATTCGGCCAGGTCGACGAGGCTACGATTACGTCCTTGCTCATGAAGCTTGACCCGGTCGATGCCTGTCGCAAGCTGATTGAACTCGCGCGCATGGCGGGCGGGCTGGATAACGCGTCGGTTGCGATCTGCAGTTTGCAGCGACAGCCGGCAACAGGTAGCGAGTCGGTTCGCTCAACGCGCGAGACCCGTCCTTTCTGAAAGCAGCATTAATGGTTTTGATGGACTCGCCATGTCAGCCAGGCAGATAGGCCACTACGAGATTCGCACCCTGCTGGGGCGCGGCGGGATCGGCGAGGTCTATGGCGCCTTCGATACCGAGCTCGAGCGTGATGTTGCCATCAAGACCCTGAGGCCGGAGCTAAGCCTCGACAAGGCATTCCTGGAGCGCTTTCGCGCGGAGGCCACAAGCCTTGCCAAGCTGAACCACCCGAACATCACGACGCTGTACGCGCTGTTCAAGGACGCCGATACCCTGTGCATGGTGATGGAGCTCGTTCATGGCCACACACTTGAGACCGTCCTGCAGCGCATCGGCCCGTTCACCGTGCGGGACAGTCTCGCGGTGATCATCCAGGCCATCATGGGTCTGCGCTACGCGCACAAGATGGGCGTGATTCACCGCGATATCAAACCATCGAACCTGATGTTGACGGACAGCGGCACGCTGAAGATCATGGATTTTGGCATCGCGCGCATTCAGGGTTCGCAACGCCTCACGCAACAAGGCGACATCGTCGGCACCCTGGCCTACGCGTCTCCCGAGCAATTGCGCGGCCAGGAGGGCGACGGCAGAAGCGACCTGTATGGCCTTGCGACCGTCCTGTACGAACTGATCTCCGGGCGGCTGCCTTTCAACGCCACCAGCGACTATGAATTGATCCGCGCGCAGGTGGAAACGCTGCCTCCGCCTTTGGCCTCGCTATGCCGGGATCTCGACCCCGGCGTCGAAAGGGCGCTGATGCGGGCGCTTGCCAAAGCCCCCGAAGAACGGTTCGACTCGGTAGAGGACTTTGGCCGTGCCCTGGGGGCTGCTTCGCTACTTGCCGATGCGCCCGATATCGTCAGCGAAGGCGTGCTTCAGAGGTTCAATGCGCCCGATCTCAAAACCACCCGCGTCGAGCGCGTGAGCTCAAGCATCGACACAAGCGTCAACCCAAGCGTAAACACAAGCGTCAATCCAAGCGTCAATCCAAGCGT